>DASWYH010001018.1:0-2702 GCA_036405095.1 Gemmata sp.
ATGCGGCTGATTGTCAGCCTGTTGATGATTCCCGGTGTGCTGTTAACGCAGTTCGCCGCGGTGCCACACACACATGCGTCCGGGCAACACGAACCGACCGGGCACCAGAGCCACCCACACTTTCATTTCCACCTGTTCCGCCCGACCGAGTCAGCGCGCAACGTTCCGATACAATGCACCAGTCCCGCGTGTTCGGCTCCACAAATCGGGACCGACAATGCGCCGCCGGACCACGACTCGGACGCGGTGTACGTGGAGTCAGCGACCGCAACGGCAGAGCGCGAGAAGCCGCGCGCCGATGTGCACTGCGCAACTCCGCTTCCGGTCTTCCTGTTCAGCGTTCGCGACCTCGAACCCCGTGCCAGACTCCGCCCCTTGTCCCGTTCCGCAGCCGCCCACACCTCCGTCCGCTGTCCGCTTTACGTGCGGTTCCTCGCGCTGACCATTTAGCCGCCGCTCGCTCCCTTTTGTGCTCGTGCCGGTACGGTTGAACCCGCGCCGACCGCTGCTCTCATTCCGCCCGAAAGCACCCACCATTCTCGCTCTTCCCGCACACGGGCGTGGAGCGGGCTTCCCCACACCGCACCGCGGACCGGTTCGCGCTGGTTCCGCGCACACTCGGCGAGTTCAGGTCAGTAGCTGCCAGATCGGAAGTCGCGAAGTCCGAGCTCCGAGCTCGGCGAGGCTCCACGGCGCTGCGGCTCGTGACTCGGCATCTTGAGAGAGTTCCCGCATGAGCGAACCCTTCAGCCCCGCGCTCGAATCCAGCGCGGCCCCGACCGCACCCGCGCGCCCGCGCCGGTGGCTCAAACCGGTGATGTGGCTCCTGTTCGTCGCCGGCGCCTGTGGAGTCGGGGCCGCGGTCGCGCTGTCCGTCGCCCCCAAACCGGCCGCGAATCCCGAGGAGAATACGCCGTCTGGGGACAAGAACGTAGTCACCCTGTCGAAAGAGCAACAGACCGCGTCCGGGATCGAAGCCGCCACGGTTTCCGCGGCGCCGCTGCGGGCGAGCACCTGGCGCACCGGGCGCGTGGGGCTGAACGAGGACCGCGTGGCCCATATCAGCCCACCCGCGGAAGGGGTGGTTCGCGAGGTGCCCGCACGCTTGGGGCAGCCCGTGGCCGCCGGGGACGTGCTGGCCGTCATCGAGTGCCGCGAGTTCGCGTTCCTCAAGCTCGAACTGGTGAAGGCCCGAACGGCCCTCGTCGCCGAGCGCGAGACCACGAACCGGATCCGCACGACGATGACCAACGCCGCGGAACTCCTGCGCCTGCTCGCTGCGGACGCGCCGCTCGGCGAGATCGAAAAGAAGCTCGACGAAAAGCCCATCGGCTCCTGGCGCGGCGACCTGCTGAGCGCGTACGCCCGTCGGAACCAACTCCGGACCCAGCGCGCGGCCCTGAAATCGTCCGCCGGGGCCGTCTCCGAATCGATGATGGTCCGGGTGCAGTCCGAATCGGACGCGGCTGACGCCGCCTATACGAGCCTCGTCGAGGATCTGCGCTACCAGGTGAAATTCCAGATCCGACAGGCCGAGTTGAAGCTCCACGAGGCGGAAACGACGGTCGACATCACGAAGGCGAAGCTGCTCACGTTCGGACTCACCCCCGAAGCGGTCGATACCGTCGATCCCATCGCCGAGGGCACGAAATCGGCGCTCCTCACGGTGCGGGCGCCGTTCGCCGGGACCGTCGTCGAGAAGCACGCGGTGACCTCCGAACGGGTCGGGCCGCAGTCCCAGTTGTTCGTGCTCTCCGATCTGTCCACCGTATGGGTCCAGGCGGACGTGTTCGAGGCGGACCTCGCACTGGTTCGGGAACTCACGGGCAAATCGGTCACGTTCCGCGCCGAGGGCGCCGGGATCGCCGAACGGCCCGCCAAGGTGCTCTACACCGGCGACCTGATCGACAAGGCGTCGCGCACGCTCACCCTCACCGCCGAGGCCGCCAACCCGGACCGGGCGCTCAAGCCCGGAATGATGGTCGAGGTCGGGTTCGACAGCGGGTCGTCCGCGCCGGTGGTGCAGGTCCCGGTCGGCGCGATCCTCCGGCACGAGAACAAGCCGTTCGTGTTCGTCGCCACCGCCGCGGACACGTTCACGAAGCGCCCGGTGACCCTGGGCCGGCAGGTCTCCGAAACGGTGGAAATCGCGGAGGGGCTGAAGCCGGGCGAGTCGGTCGTCGTGCGCGGCGGGTTCGTGCTCAAGTCCGAGCTACTCAAAGACCAGATGGTGGGGGAGTAACCGCATGTTCGCGCGTGTGATCGACTTCGCCATCGACAACCGGTTCCTGGTGATCCTCGGCACCTTCCTGCTCCTGGCTGCGGGGGTGTACGCCGCCGGGCGGCTCCCGGTGGACGCGGTGCCGGACGTGACCAACATCCAGGTCCAGATCATGACCACCGCGCCCGCGCTCGGGCCGCTCGAAGTGGAACAGGGGGTCACGATCCCGGTCGAAGCTGCCATGAGCGGGCTGCCGCGGGTCGAAGAGATCCGCTCGGTGTCGCAGTTCGGGCTCTCCGTAGTCACGGTCGTGTTCGAGGAGGGGACCGACATCTTCTGGGCGCGCCAGCAGGTAAACGAGCGGCTCACCGAGGCGCGCGAGCGCATCCCGCCCGGGGTTCCGGCCCCGAAGCCCGGCCCCATCGCGACCGGGCTGGGGGAGATCTACCAGTTCGAGGTGCGCAACAAACCGGGGTACAGC
>DASWYH010001019.1:0-2810 GCA_036405095.1 Gemmata sp.
GCCTCGCGGACCGCCAGCTCAAGCGTGGCGCGATCGTGGTAGGGCGCGTGAACGTCGGAGAGGATCAGCCACCGGCCCGGCGCGTCGATCGCAAACGGCTCGTAGCGCTCGCGGTGCGGTTCCGGGAGCCCGAGCGATTCCGCGCGGTGTTCGTGCTTCCCCGGCGGAAGGGCGTCGGGTTGTTCCTGGCGCCCGGTGCCAGTGTCGGCGTACTTGCGAACCGTTGCCCGCTCGATACCGAGCGCCCGCGCCGTCCCGCTGATGGTGCCTGTCCGGGAAAACGTGTCGCGGATGCGCTGTTGCAGTTCCGCCGATGCCGCGTGCGCTGCCATCAAGCCCCCTTGGGTTCGGAAATGACCCCGCAACGGCCACGGGCGAGGTCCGCGTATTCCGGGTTGAGTTCGCAGAGCAGCGCGAGCCGGTTCAGCCGACGGGCCACAAGTCCCACGGTGCCCGATCCACCAAACGGATCGAGTACAACCGCGGGCACCGGCTCGGCCGCCTCGCACTTGCAATCCGGTTCCCAGCCGATCGTTTTCGAGGTCGTGACGTGTCGTTCCGGGTCGCGGTTGCCGTCAGTGAGCGTGTCGCCGGTGGCCTTCGTTTCCCGCCCCGGCCTGGTCGCAACCCGCTCGCGCTCGATCACCCGCACCCAACCCGCGCCGCACTTCGGGCAGCAGCCCCGTCCGCTCGTGCCCGCGAGGATACACGGCTCAATCAACCCTTCGGGCATGACTGCGAAGTGAGCGCCCTTGTACGGCTTCGGGCAGATGGGCCACACCGACCGCTTATTCCGGCTGCTGGCGAGCGGCCGCAACCCGCCGCTTTGCGGCTTGACCGCGTTTTGTAGGCGGTCGGAAGTATTCCGACCGCCTACGCGCGTAGCGGTGCCCGACACCGCCGGTTCCTTGATGGCTTCGGCGTCGAAGTAGTAGCGGGGCGACTTGCTCAGCAGGAACAAGTACTCGTGAGCCTTCGTGCAGCGGTCGCGCACGCTCTCTGGCATTGGGTTCGGCTTCGCCCAGATGATATCTTGCCGAAGAATCCAACCACGCGACTGAAGGCCGAAGGCCACCCGCCACGGCATACCCAGGAGTTGCTTGATAGACATGCCCTCAACGCGATGGGCCCTGCGGCTCGCGATCGCGCCACCCTGGTGCGCAAGCTCCTTCCCCGCGGCCCCGGAGCCATGTGCGGAGTAGCTGTCGCCGAGATTGAGCCAAAGCGTCCCGTCGTCGCGCAGCACGCGCCGCACCTCGCGGAACACCGCAATCATCTTCTCGACGTAATCCACCGGCGACGGCTCAAGCCCGATCTGGCCCACGTGCCCGTAGTCGCGAAGCCCGTAATACGGTGGCGAGGTCACGCAACAGTGAATGGAGCAATCGGGGAGCGCGCGGAGGGTTTCGAGGCAGTCGCCAACCGCGATGCGCGCGGGATCGGTCGCGGTCGGTAGGAGCGACATGAGGGGCACCAAAAGAATCGGCACTAGGGGTTATCTAGTGCCGAATGATACAAAACAGTTTGTAACAAAACAAGGTCAAGCGCCAGTTACTTCACGGCCGCGGCAATCTGCGCTACCGCGTGCTCTTCCAGCACGTCGAGCGGCCCGGCTGCCGCGTAGGGCGTGACGGGTGCGGACTTCTTCGCGAGCAACAGCGGGAGAATCTGTAGCGCGAGGTTGATCAGCGGGCGCCCCTGGATACCGGGGATGCCGGCCAGCGGATCGGGCACCGGGGGCGCGGGCGGGACGGGGGGCGGTACGGGCGCGGGCGCCGGGGTCGGGTTCGAGGGCGCGGCCGGTAGGATTTGCTTGGTGCGGTAGTAGTTGACCGCGAGCGTCAGGGCCACGCCGATCAGCGCGCCCCAAGGGCCGGTTCCGGCGAGCAAGGTAGCCAGGTCCATATCAGTTCCTCCGGGACAGTACCCAGCCCGCGAGCGCCGCGAGCAACACATACAGGAGCGTGTTGTTCGGTGCCGGGGCCGGTTCGGGTTTTGGCGCCGGGGGCGCCGGGTCGGGTTGCTTCGGATCGTCCGGCTTCGGGGCCGGTGCCGGAGCCGGTTCGGGCGGTTTCGGGGTGTACGTCGGGCCACCCGGGAGCGCGAGCAGTTCCGCGAGCTTCGGGGCGCTGTACCCGCTGGCAGGCACGCTGCCCACTTCGGCCGCAATGCGCAGCGGGGAGGGCTTCCGGAGCGAGGCGCCCGCGGGCAGCTTGTATTGCGACACCGGCCACGCTTCCGGGCCGTAGGTCTGCACCAATAGCTTGTTCCGCACTTCGACCGGCAGTAGCGCCACGTCCGCGCGGAACTTCACCTGGAAAGCCGCGTCACCAACGCCCGTGAGGTGCCACCGGTCGGAATCGTCCTTCAGCCCGTTTGCGCCCGCGAGGATGCGTTCCGCTTCGCCCTTCGTCACCTCGGAGCCGTTGAGCGAGTACGTCGGCGCCGCGTGAATCTTCGACGGATCAACCCCGTGATTCTCGGTTGCGGCCCCGATGGGTTCCGGCTTGAACCGCCAGCCCCATTCGCCCGTTTCAAACTGCGCCCAGTGGTGCCGATCGGACGGCGGGTTCCCGACCGGACCATTGTTTTTCGCGGGGGTGTACACGGGCCCCGAAGGGATTCCGCAGCGCCCGTTCGAGCACTGCCCGACCACAACCGGACACTTGCCGGGGCACGCCCCCTTATCGCACGAACACGAGTCGCCGCACACGCACGGACCCGCGCCGAATGCCTGCACCCCCTCCGGGATCGGAGGGGGTGGATCGGCCAGCAGCACGACAGCCCACCCGCCGGAGTTGCCGCGCCAG
>DASWYH010001020.1:0-2199 GCA_036405095.1 Gemmata sp.
GATGCGAACAGCCCGTACCAGCTCGATTAGTGTTGTGCATTAAAGCCCATAGATTCGAGAGCATTCCCGGGCAGAACTTTGCGTCCTTCGAAGCGGGGCACGGCGGTTGGCAGTTGTTGGCGTGACGGGTGCTCTGGACACCCCCGTTTATGGCCACGGGCACGTCGTTTGGCGCGCGAATCGCATTATCTATTCCGGCGATGCGATCGAATGCACGTGCATTCGCTTTAATATAGTCGAGCGTTCTTCTGTTGGTTCGTCCCGATCAGTCGCTCTCTCCCTGTGTTGTAATGACGCCTTGATACCAACTCGACACCGATGTTGCCCCCACAATCGCTCTACGATATCGCCCCTTCTGACCTACCCAACGAACGCCAGAACCGGTTCGATGGCAGCGGGTTCAGCGCGGACCTGAATTCGTTCGCACCCGCGGATCGCGACCGGTTGGCCCAGGTGTACGCGACGGTAGATCGGGTCGGCCGCACGCCCCTTGATGCCGGTGCCGATGTGCTCGCCGGGGGGCTCCGCGGGATCGACACTGCGGCTCTGATTCGTGACGCCTCCGCGCTCGGGTCGGACACCCCCGTCCAGGTGACCGGGGACCCCCGCGTGCGTCGCCTCTTGCACGACATCCGGGGGGGCGGGCTCCAGGTGCTGGTGGGAGGAGCGGAGCTGATCCGCTATGACCCAAATGCCACCGCGTTCGCACGGAACGCCGTACTGGCGGCCCGCGACCACGCGAAGATCATGCGCGCCGGGTTTCCGGCCCTCGACCCCGAAAACTACGCCTGCGATGAGTTGACCAAGGCCCACGCGGTTGAGAGCCTGGTTGCCACGTGGGACGGGTTGAACGTATTGCAGAACGGTCGGACCGTGCGTGTAACGGTGGACTGCTCGTACCACGGCGCAATTACCGGGCGGTGCCTGGAGACCGCCGCCGTCGAGCGCATCATGTGTAACTACGTGAACAACGCGGTGCGGTTTGTCGCCGATGGGCACGTTTCGATCTGGGTGTTTCAGGTCGGACCCGGGTTGGTTCGCTGGGCGGTTCACAACACCGTGTCGGAATACGACCTGACGTGGCTCACCCAGAAGACCGGGGGCGACCTGCGCCAGCTGTTCCGCGGGGGCACCACCCACGGCGGAAACGGGATCGGGCTGAGCGCGTGTGCCGAGATCGTGGGTGAGTGCTTCGGGCTGGATGCCGAACGGGCGCTCCGGAGCGGCTATTTGGGGGCGCACGCCGATCCGGGCGGGTACACCGCGTGGTTCCACTGGCCCGTGTACTCGGGTTCGGGTGACCTGTGCGTGTGCCACGACTGACCGCGGCTATTCCCCGCGCACGAGGACGCGCCCGGCCTGCCACCACAGCCCCGTCGCTGCGGTCCCGATCGCGCACCCCACGGCGAGGAGCGCACCGAACAGCAGTTCCGGGGGGAGCGCCGGGTCGTTGCGGGGTAAGTTCCACACGACCACCGGCCAACCGACCACCAGCACCGTGACCGGGAGGACTAACCGGAACGCGCGCACGTCACCCGCACACTTCACCGTGAGCCAGGCCCCGAGCGCGATCACGAACCCGATCCCGGCCGCGCTCAGGAGCGCCGCGGCGGCGCCGACCCGCACCCCGAGGTCCGCGATGAACGCCATCCCCACCCCGGTGATGGCGACCGCCGCGAACCCGGTTCCGCGCTCGGCGTGCGCCCGGACCTTGGCGCGGAGCACCGCCCGGCGGTCGAGGGGCGTCATGAGCAGCGCGTCGAGGGTGCCGCGGAACCGCTCCCCGGCGATCGCGCCGCTCACCCCGACGGCGACCGGGAGCAGGTAGCGCCCGGCCGCGAACACGCCCGCACTCATCAGCAGCCACCCGCCGGAATCGAACCCGACCGGGGCGCGCGGGACCGGGTGCGTTTCGCTCGCGCTGATGCTGTTCACGAGGCGGCTCACCTGCACCCACGTGCCCCAGACGAAGAACCCCGACGCGAGCGCCGTCACCACCCACCCGACCACCTTTGAAACAACCGGCACGGCCCAGTTCGGGCGCCAGCCGACGTGCCGCTCTTTCCACAGAACCGGGTCGTCCTCATCGAGCGCGGGGAGGTCCGGGGGCACCTCGTCGTCGGGCCGGATCAGGGGCGGCTCGGCCGGGCGCGGCGGGAGCGGGTACGCGGTGACCGGGGGCGGCCCGGCGGTCGCGTC
>DASWYH010001021.1:0-2778 GCA_036405095.1 Gemmata sp.
CGCCTTTCGCCGTGGAACGGCGACCCGAAACAGGGGCAAACGGTCGGGCAGCTTACGGCGGCCATCGGGCGCACGTGCGTGGTCCGCGCCATCGACTGGCAGACCGGTCTCGTGACCCTCGATGCGATGTACGCCGAAGAGGACCGCTACTTGCTCTCCAGCGGGGCCAGCAAGAAAGCGGAAGTGCTGTTCGACCGCGGGTACGCGACACTGGACGAGAACGTGTCCGATTACGTTGCCGGGCGGGTGGACGACCGGCTCCAGCGCCCGAGTCACGTGTACGCATGGTTCGACCCGGTCGCGCCGCGCCCGCCGGGGGGCGCTCCGTTACCGGCCGACACGGTTGCCGCGCTCCAGAAACTGGTGGACTCGTTCCCGCTCCCGCCCGCAAACGTGTTCCCGGCGTCGCCGGACCAGGCGCGCGCGGCCGTCGAGGGGCTCGGAACGCGGGTTCAGCTCATTCAGGGGCCGCCGGGTACGGGGAAGACCACAACGACCGCGCTGGCGGTGCTCCTCCGAGTGCTCGCGAGCGGGCGCCCGGGCGACATTGTGCTCCTCGCCGCGCACACGCACACCGCGCTGGACAACCTCCTTGAGCGGATCGACCGCTACCGCGAACCGTTCGCCCGGCACGCCGCGGGCACCGGGCACCGGACGCCGCCGGTTCGGCTGGTCAAGGTTCACACGAACGACCCGACCCAGCACGTTGCCGGCGGGGCCGTCGAGAACCTGCCCGCCGGCATCCTCGGGACCAAAAAGAAGCTGACCGAGCTCTCGACCGGGGGCGTTCTGGTGATCGGCGGGACCACCGCCGGGCTGCTCAAGTTGGCAACCACGGTTGAGAAGCTGAAGACGTTCAACGCCGGCGCGGGGCTGACCGCGTCGCTGCTCGTTGTGGACGAAGCGTCCATGATGGTGTTCCCGCACTTTCTGGCGCTCGCCACGCTCATCGCTCCTGACGGAAAGGTGCTGCTGACCGGCGATCACCGCCAGCTCGCGCCGATCACGGCACACGACTGGGAGGCCGAGGACCGGCCGCCGATGGTGCTGTACCAGCCGTTCGCCAGCGCCTACGACGCGGTCCGGCGGATCATCGACGCCGAAGACGGTTCCGGGAACCGGCTCGTGCCCCCGACCGGCGCCCGGTGGTCGGGGCTCACGCTGACGTTCCGGCTGCCGCCCGTGGTGCGCGAGCTGATCGCCCGGGTCTACCGGCGGGACCGGATCGAACTGACCGGGTTGCCCCGCACAAGCGCGCTCGATCCGAGCGTGAGCGCGTCGTTCTGGGGGCACGTGTGGGGGTGGAACGTCGGGCTGTTCCTGGCGGTTCACGACGAGGACGGAGCGCGGCGGAGCAACGCGGTCGAGTTGGCGATTGTGGAACAGCTCCTCGGGGCCGCTCCGCCGCTCCCGCCGGGCTCCGTGGCGGTCATCACGCCGCACCGCGCCCAGCGGAGCTTACTTGCCGCCCGGCTGGCCGCGCACACCGGACCGGGCGGGTCCGTGGGCGTGATCGACACCGTGGAGCGGCTCCAGGGCGGGGAGCGCCCGACGGTGGTCGTGTCGGCCACGGTCAGCGACCCGACCGCGATCGAAGCGAGCGTCGACTTTATCCTCGACCTGAACCGGGCGAACGTGGCGTTCTCGCGCGTTCAGGATCGGTTGGTGGTGGTCTGCGCGCGCACCCTGCTCGATCACATCCCGGCCGAAGCGGAGCACTACCAGTCGGCGGTGCTGTGGAAGGCTCTCCGGGGGCTGTGCAGCGAACGGGTGGCCGAGACCGAGGTGAACGGACACCGCGTTTGGCTGTACCGGCCGCCGGCCGGTGCCGGTGGTGCGGGGTGAGGCGGGTCGGCGCGTCACCTCGCTTTCGGGACTTCGTTCACCGTGTAGAACGCGTTCCGGTGGAGCAACTCGTCTTTGTCACGCGCGCGGAGCGCACCGAGATCGAACTCGTAGACGTGTCCCCGGACCAGTTTGTCCAGCACGAGGGTCGCGGAGAGCCCATCAGCCGCGAGCGTAACGCGCTCGACAACGGGTGTCGTTTTCTCGATCTCGGGGCCGCCGTACCCGCCGTGGTACGGGTGCGTAAACGTGCCGAGGCGATAGGACTTGGGGGCGCTACCCGTTGCCGCATCGACGGGTTTCGTGAACGCGATCTTGAAGCCGTTCGGCTCGACGGTGACGCGCTGGATCTCGAACGGCATCTTGCCGCTCCAGTCGATGCGCTCCAGTGCAAAGGGTTTGATCCCGCGCACCGGCCAGCCGCGGTTGGTGCCGCCACACAGGAGGTTCCCGCCGGCGGTAAACGCGACGTTCAGAATACCGGTCGAGAGCCCCTCACGGAACGGGTAGCACGCGCCCTGCCACACGCCGTTCACCTTCTCGGTGGTGGCGCGCATGATGAGCGATTGCGTGTAATCGCCGAGGAACATTTGGTCCTCGAACGGCCCGAACTTGCCCTTCGTGCGGTCCACCACGAACCCCGTTATCGACCGGCCCATGCGGATGTAGGGGAAGATCACCGCGTAGGGCGTGAGCGGCTTCACGCGCTCCTTCTCGGTCACGATCCGCGTTCCGGATCTCGGGGTGACCGGCACCGGCCCCATTTCCGGCGCGTACTTGTACCAGTTGAAACTCGCCGGGTGGCCCTGGAAGCTGCCCGGCGTGATGGCCTTCAGGCTGCACGAGCAGTTCCACGGCCCCTGGCTCTCGATGGCGAAGAGCGCCCCGTGCTCGTTCGGCCCGATGCCGCCGGGGCTTCGCAGCCCGCTGGCG
>DASWYH010001022.1:0-9044 GCA_036405095.1 Gemmata sp.
GTAGAAGAACCCGGAGCTTCGGGAGGGGCGTTGGATTCTGCCTCTTTGTGCGGGGCCGGGTGGCCCATCACCAACCGCCGGACCCCGGCGTTCTCGCGCACGTCAACGTGGTGCGCGGCGAGCCACGCGCGCAACTCGGCGCCGTAGAGGTGCCCCAAGGGCACCGTGGGCACATGAACGGTGAACCCGTCGCGGTGGCGCACGAACCCGTCGCGGAACACCTTGCGCGCGTACTTCAGTCCCACGCGGTCCACGGTCTCGTTCAGCGCGCTCGTCAGCACAATCGCCCAGAACCGGTTAATGGTCCGGTCGTTCTGCCCGTGCGCCTTCAGCCACGCGAGCAGCGGCGGGTCCGCGTCCGGGTGCTCCCAGAGCAGCCGGGCCAACCCGTAAGCGACCCGGAGCTTGTCCAGGGGCGTGAGGTAGTGCGCGCCCATCAGCGCGCGGCCGAGGTGCAGCGGCGCCGGCCACGGATCGGCTTTGAAAACGCTCGTTCGCCGGTCCGGGGTAACGAAATAGAGTTTGGGTTGTGGGGCGAGCAGGTGTTCAACCCCGACCGTCCGCAAGAGGTGCGCAAAATTGGTGCAGCACCCCATGCTGACGTGCTGGCACGCATCCACCATCTGGTTGGTGACGGGATCGGTGAACGACCCGGCGCGCCCGCCCAGGCGCCCGCGCGACTCCAGCACCGTCACCGCAAACCCGTGCCCCGCGAGGCCCACCGCCGCCGCGAGCCCGGCCAACCCGCCGCCGATCACGACGACCGACCCTTCGGAGCGATGCCCCGGCTCCAACGCCCGTTCCAATTCGCGCTCCTTCTGCTCCGCGGCACTCACACCCAGCCCCATTTGACGAAGTACCCGGAGCCGAAAGCGAGCGCCTTCCGCCACTGGGGCACGCGAACACGGGCCGCGAACACGTCGAAGTCGCGGCGCTCGATCTCATCAAGCAACCCGCGGTAGGTGCTGAACATGACGTGAAAAATGGCCCGCCCGTCGGCCGAGAGCAGCGGGAGCAGCGCGGCCCCCCGGCGGTAGTAATCACGGGCGCGTTCGACCTGGAACCGCATCAGTTCGCGGAAGCGCGCCGCCGATCCCGGGTCGCCCCAGCGCGCCGGCGGGCACCCAAAACGGGCGAGTTCGTCTTCGGGGAGGTACACCCGCCCGCGCGCGCGGTCCTCGGCGAGGTCGCGGAGGATGTTCGTGAGCTGGAACGCGATCCCGACCGCTTCCGCCGGCGCGTCAGCCGCGGCGAACTCGGCCCCGGCGCGCAGCCCCCAGATGCGAACGCACGCGAGGCCCACCGCCGACGCCACCCGGTAACAATACGGGTACAGGTCGTGGAACGTCGGCATCCGGACCGGCCCGAGGTCCGTTTCCATCCCGTCGATGGCGTCGAAGAGGTAGCGGGCCGGGACGCCGAACCGGCGCACGGTTTCGGCGAGCGCGGGGTGAACGGGGTGGGTGAACTCGCCCGCCAGCGCGGCACAGAGCCCCCGGCGCCACGCAGCGAGTTTCGCGCGCTTCGTGCCGATCTCGGCCGGTTCGTCGGCGAGGTCGTCGGTCACCCGCATGTACGCATAGAGCGCGTTCATCGCCCGGCGCTTCGCCGGGTTCAACAACCGGAACGCCAGGGGGAACGAGCTGTTCGCCGCGGCGGTGATGGTGCGGCAAGCCAGGAACGAGTGATAGGCGACGTGGGCCGAGGGCCGAGGGGAGAGGCACGAAGCCGCGACCACTTCCGCCGCCGCCGAGAGCCGCGCGCCATTTTTACTCATCACGCATCACTCACCACCACCATTCCGAACTCATTGCCCATCAGCCCAATCGAGTTGAAGAGTAGCGGGGCTTACCCCTACCCGCCAACCGGGCTTGGTGTCACCACTCAATTACTGACCCAGGTTCACGCGCACCCGCTGGCCAACGCGGAGCGGCGGTTTGCCGGCCGGGGCCGGGTCGGCAATGTCGATCACGGCCTCGATAACGCGGGTGTCGCCCCCGAGGAAGTTCTCGGCGCTCGCGCGCTTCAGCAGGAACGT
Source organism: Gemmata sp. (assembly GCA_036405095.1). Lineage (GTDB taxonomy): Bacteria > Planctomycetota > Planctomycetia > Gemmatales > Gemmataceae > Gemmata. Next base: position 2,039 of record DASWYH010001022.1, read on the forward strand.
GCTCCCGATGTCGCGCACGGTGCCGGTGTACGTCAGCTTCGCATCGCTGTGGTCCATGACGGTGACCTGCTTGCCCACGAGGTCCGGGCCGACGCGGTGCGCGAAGTCGGCTTCGACCTCGGCACGAACGACCCGCTTCCCCGCCGGGATCAGCCACAGCGCCGGGGTCCGCGTGCTGATGCCGAGCGTCGTCCCCGGGCTGATCGACACCTGCTCGACGGTCCCGGCGGTCCGGGCCTTCACCACGCACAGCGCGACCGCCGCCTCGGCCCGCGCCTGCTGCTCCTTCGCCTGCTCGACCGCGGCCTGGGCCTCTTTTACGTTCACCTGCGGGTCCACCGCCTTCAGCCGGTCCAGGTTCGCCTGGATCGAGTCCCGTTCGCCGAGGGCGGCGTCGTAATCGATGTTCGCCTTGTACAGTGCCGGTTCGATGGCGAGCTTGGCGGCCCACTCGGGCTCGGGGATCTTCTCCAGCCGGTAGCCCTGGGTCAGCGTGTCTTTCACGAGCTTGGAGTGCGCCTCCGCGAGCTTCACCTTGCGGTCGGCGTTCTTCAGCGCGGAGTCGCGCGTGAACGCAATGGTCGCTTCGTGCTGCTTGGCGAGTTCCCGGGCCTGTGCGACCTTGGTCTGGGCGTAAGCCACGGCGGCCTTCGCGAGGTCCACGTCCTTCTTCTGGATGGTGGAGTCGAAGGAGTACAGTTCCTGGCCGACGGTCACGTCCTCGTGGTCCCGGACGGAGACCTTGAGGACGGTGCCGGACTGGAGCACCGGGGGCAACCCGTAGGACACCGGGGGCGGGTCCGTGTCCACGGTGCCGAGGACGACCGGGCCGCCCGCCGAGCGCGGCGCCGAGTCGCCCTTCGCGACCACTTCGGGGCCGCTACTGGTGAGCAGGCGGGCGCCCACCAGGCTGCCGATTGCCAGCGCCAGCCCGACCACGATCAGTACCGGTCGCATCTTGCGGAACCAGCTCATCGGATTCCTCCAGTCGGGAGCCATTCGCCCGGCACACGAGCGGACCGTGCCTGCGCAAATGACCGGGACCAATGACCGAGGACGAGTGCTACTCGGCGGGCAGTTCCCGCCGCTCCAGGTTGCCATCGTCCAGGTGAAAGTACACGTCTACGAACGGCAGGAGGCGGTGGTCGTGGGACACACACAGCACCGATGCGCCCCGCTGGTGGGCCGCGTCGCGGAGCAGCTCGATCACCTTTTGGCCGTTCTCCCAGTCCAGCGCGCTCGTCGGTTCGTCCGCGAACATGAAGCTGGGGTTCTTGACCAGCGCGCGGCCGATGGCGACGCGCTGCTTTTCGCCCCCGGACAGTTGGGCGGGCTTCTTGTGCTTGTTCTTCTCCAGTCCCAACCGGTCGAGCATCTCATCGGCCCGGCGGCGGGCGTCGCTGCTGTTGGTGCCCTCGCCCCACTTCAGCACGATCTCCAGTTGCTGCCGCGCGGTGAGGGCCGGGAACAAATTGTACCCCTGAAAGATGAACCCGGTGTGCTTCTGGCGGTACTGCTCGCGCTCCTTGGTGGTCAACTGCCACACGTCCTGCAACGTCCCATCGTCGGCGGCCAGCACCTGCCCGCTGTCGGGTTCGAGCAACCCCGAGAGGATCGCGAGCAGCGTCGATTTGCCGCTCCCCGACGGCCCCATCAGGAGCGCGATTTGTCCGGGGAACAGGTCAATGGACACTTCCCGAAGCGCCGCGCGCCGGGTCGTGCCGTCGCCGAAGGTGCGGACCAGTTTCACCCCCCGCAGGCTCGGCGTCGAACTCGTTCCGGCCCAGCGCATCGTTTGTCCTCGGTCATTAATCGGGCTGGTCATTAATCAGGGAAGTCATTGGTCATTGGTCATCAGCTCGGGATCGTTGCTCTTCAGTTGCCATTGATTGCGAGCACAATTCCGGCACTCACTAATGACCAATGACCGCCCCGACCAATGACTACCCGACCAATGACTACCTCAAGAGTGTCATCGGCTCGATCTGGCGCACGCTCCGCAGCGCGAACACGCCCGAGATGAGCGCCATACCGATGGTCACCACCGCGGTCGCGAGGAGCACTTCCCAGCGGAGGTCCACGTCGGCGCCGATCTGCTTGGCGCCGAACCGCAGCCCTTGCGCCGTCGGGAACGCGAGCGCCACGCCGATGATCCCGACCCAGAACGATTGGGTCAGCACCATCAGCGAGATCCGCCACCGCGGGACGCCGAGCGCGAGCAGGATGGCGAACTCCTTCGCGTTCGCGGTGGTCGCGGAGTAAAGCGTTTGCGCGGTGATGACCGACCCGACGAACAGCCCGAGCAGCGCCGCGTACCCGATCGCGACGCCGGCCTTTGTGCGGAGCAGCCAGTACACCCGCGACCGGAGCGAAAACTCCTCGGCCGTGTACACGCCCATGTCCCCGGGGTACTGCGCCCGCAACTCGGTCGCGACCACTTTGGCGCGCTCCGGCGAGTCGCACCGGGCCAGCAGGTAGGTCACGTGGTCCCCGGGCATGAGGAACCCGAGCAGGTGCCGCGCGGTGTACTCGCTGCACAGCACCCACGGGGCCGCGAGGCTCTTCAACCCGGTGACCGTCCCCACCAGTTTCACCTCTTTGCCGTTGATCTTTGTTTTGCCCTCTTTGTCGAGCCCGAGCCGCTTCACGTCCGACTGGTCCACGATGATGCTGTCGGGCATGGTCAGCGCGTTGCGCTGCTCCTCGCTCAGCACAACCGGCAGGCCCGCCGAGTCGCGGTCCAGTTGGCTCCCGAGCAGGTAGCACAATTCGGTCCCGCCGGCCGGCTTGGTGAAGTTCGCGAAGTTGGCGATGTACAGCTCGACCGAGGTCACCCCCGGCGTGCCCGCGACCCGGGTCATGTACGACACCGGGATCGGCTTCCCGAGGTCCACCGCCGGCACCTCTTGCGACCCGATCCAGAGGTCCGCGGAGGTGTTGTCCACCGGGATCGAGGTGATCTTGAACAGCCCCAGCAGCAACCCGCACTGCAGCGCGATGAGCACCGCCGAGAACGTGACCGCCAGCACGCCGGAGGCGTACCGCTGACGTTCGTGCCACAGGGTTTGGAGGGCGTAGGACATAGGTCGTGGGGGCGAAAGTCGTGGGGGCGAGAGTCGAAAAACCGCCGGGCCGCTCCGCCTACACGGCCGAGCCGTGGGCCCCCCGTGAGGGCACTACGACTTGGGAGCGCTCGACCTTCGGCGCGAGGTCGCAGAGGTCGCCCGAGAGGTACAGGTGGTGCCACAGTTGCGTGGCGAGCACCCCGGTGAGGCCCATCTCGATGCTCATCCGGGACAGCCCGCCGCCGGGCCGCGCGAGCCGCTGCCGGGCCGCTTCGACCGCCCCCGGATCGAAGTACCCGGCGCGCCGGACCGAGTCCGGCGAGAGCACCTGATCGATCCACGTTTCGCCCGCGCCGCGCGGGGCGCCCCGCTGGACCGCGGCCCAACTGTCCATCGGGGCGCGGAACATCTTCTTCCGCCGCCACGCGATCTCTTTCGGCAGCCACCGCTCGGCGACCTTGCGCTCGATGTACTTGTCGTTCATGACCCCGCGGAGCTTCCACCGCGGGTGGACCTTCGCCATGTACGCGATCACGTCCTCGTCGAGGAACGCGTACCGCGTTTCGACCGACGAGTGCATGGCGATGCGGTCGCCCTTCGACGCGAGCAGGTGCCCCGGGAGCATCACCCGGCCGCCGAAGTACATCTGCCGGTTGAACGGGTGCCACCGGAGCAGGTCCGGCGAGAGGTCGAGGTCGTCGAGCGCGGACCGGCCGACGATGGTTTCGCGCACGGCCCCGGTGAAGAACCGGAGCTTGTTGGTGCTCAGGAGCCCGTACACGTCGAACCAGCCGTTCGAGCCGCCCATCTGCTGCATCGTGTTCCGGTACGCGGAGTACGGGAACCGGGGGGCGCCGGTGAGGCGCTGAAAGAGGGTGCGCACCGCGTACCCGAGCGGCACCCCCGGGATGCGGTCCATCCACCCGACCAGCTTCCGGATCTTGAACCACGAGTACCCGGCGAGCCACTCGTCGGCGCCCTCGCCGGTAAGGGCCACCTTGTAGCCCCGCTGGTGAACCGTCCGCGCGAGGTGCAGGAGCCCGAGGCACGAGGTGTCGATGACGGGGAACTCGGCCGCGGCGATCAGTTCCGGGTATCCGGTGCGGATCTGGTCGTGCCCGCAATCGACGACGACCGGTTCGCACCCGAGGTGCTTCGCGGTCGCGAGCGCTTCCGATTTCTCGTCGAGCCCCTTCGCGTTAACTGAGATGGTGAACGTTGGGATGGGGCGCCCCATCACCTTGTTGGCCATCGCCACGACGAGGCTCGAATCGACCCCGCCGCTGAGGTACGACACCACCGGCACGTCGGCCCACACCCGGCGCTGGACCGCCTGAAACAGCACGGCCTCGAACCCGTCAACGATCTTCTTCTCGTCGGCGCCGTAGTCCTCGTGCCCGTTATCGGGGTACGTGATCTGCCAGTACGTTTTCTGGGTCGCGGCCTGCTCCGGGGTGGTCCGGCCCAGTTTGAAGTGCAGGTAGCGCCCGGGGCTGATGCTCTTGACGCCCTGGAACACGGTGGTCGGCCCCGGCATCGCCATCATCGTGAAGATGTGGTTCAGCCCCTGCAGATCGGCCTTGCGCTCGACCAGCCCGGAGGCGAACAGGGCCTTCATCTCCGAGGCGAAGAGGAGCCAGTCGGTGCCGTCGTGCTTCACCGTGGTGTAGAACAGCGGGCAGATGCCGGAGCGGTCGCGGGCGAGCAGCACCTCGTTGGTGCGGCTGTCCCACACGCAGATGGCGAACTGGCCCTTCAGGTGCTGGAGGAACTCGGCCCCGTGGTCCTCCCAGGTGTGGGGGATCAGTTCCGTGTCGGTGTGCGTGCGGAACACGTGCCCTTTGGCTTCGAGGGCCGCGCGCTTCTCCTTGTAGTCGAAGAACTCGCCGTTGAACACGGTCCAGACGGATCGGTCTTCGTTCGCGATGGGCTGCTGTCCGTCCGCGAGTCCGACGATCGAGAGGCGCCGGTTGGCGAGGTGCAGCCCGGGGCGCTCAAGGTAACCGTCTTCGTCCGGCCCGCGGTGGTAGATGGCCCGCGCCATGGCCGGCACGACCCCGACGGGCGCCGGCCGCTGGCCGCTCAGGTCGAACATCCCCGCGATCCCACACATCAACTCGCCTCGTTTCTGTTCTTACCGTCATCCGATCGGGCATGGCGCGGGGAGATCACTGCGCCCTCGCCTTCTCCCGCCGGGCGAACTTCCACACCTTGCGCTGCATGAAGAACCGCACCCCGCGCGGGAACATCCGCTTCCCGAACCACACCCACCACGACGCGAACCCGACCGCCTTCTCGATCCGATTCGTCACCAGGCTCCGCACCACCGCGTCGGCGACCTCGTCCGAGGGCTGAGCGCCGGCAAAGTTGAGATGGATCTTGCCCTCGTTTCGGAGCAAGTGTTTTTGTAAATCGTCGCTCCGCACCAGCCCGGGCAGCACCAGGAGCACATCGATCCCGAACCGCTCGAACTCGCCCCGCAGCGATTCGGTCAAGCCGACGAACGCGTGCTTGCTGGCGCAGTGTTCGGACATCGACGGGATGCCCCACCGCCCGCAGATGCTCGCCACGTTGACGATCGCCGGGCGCCATTTACCGGCCGCGGTTTCGTAGCTCCGCGTCAGGTGCGGGGCGCACACCCGGACCAGCTCGATCGGCGCGAAGAAGTTCACCTCCAGCACCTTGCGCGCGATCTCCTCGGAGGAGGTGCCGAACTCGCCGAAGCTGCACACCCCCGCACAGTTGATGAGCACGTCCAGGCGGCCGAACGCGGCCACGGTCCCGGCGACGATGCGCTCGCGGTCCTCGGGGCGGGTGATGTCGCCGGCGAAGGCTTCTGCTCGTGCCCCGCTCGCGCGCAGTTCGGTCACCAGCGCCGTCAGGTCATCGACCGAGCGCGCGGTGAGGGCCAGGATTGCGCCGAGCTTCGCGAGCCGGACCGCCGCGCGGCGCCCGATGCCCCGCGACGCCCCGGTAACCAGTACGACCCGACCCGCAACGTCCCGGCGCATACGCACTCTTTATCGTCCCAGGCGCACCCGTCACATCAGACCCATCTGGACATTTTAGGGTTCCCGTTACCATTCGCCAGTGCCGCGCCGGCGGGCACCCCGTTCGCCCGGTTTGCTCGTTCGTATAACACCGCAATTGGCGAGCGACCGGCACACGCCGGGCCGCAAAGGTGCGAGGAAGGGCGGGGAGCCGCGGGCGGTTTTCGTTATCCTTTCTCTACCTGAGATTTGCGGCTTTGCGTGGGTCCGTTGGTTCGGCCGTCGCGTCAACCGGAGTTTCGCATGGATATGAACGTCGTGATCGGTTTCATGCTCGGGGCGCCGATCGGGTTCTTCGTCGCCTCCTGGTTCGCGTACCAGCGGGCCGGCAGCTTCGACGCGATCGCGAACGCCCTCGGCCTCGCGCACCGGGCCAAGACCGACCCCGCGTTCGCGGCGAAGCTGGACGCGGTCCGGGCCGGGGCCGAGTTGAAGCCCGTCGAACCGCCCAAGCCCCCGAAACCGAGCGGCGCCCCCCTGCGGATGCTCGCGCTGCTCCAGGCCGAATCCCGGCTGGTGGATTTCCTGCTCGAGAACATCCAAGGCGCGACCGATGAGCAGATCGGGCAGGCGGTTCGCGAGGTCCACAAGAAGGCACAAGCCGCCCTGAAACAGCACCTGGTGCTGGAGCCGATCGTGCCGGGCAACGAGGACGATCAGGTGACGGTGCCGAAGGGCTTCGACCCGTCGGCGATCCGGGTCGTGGGCAACGTGACGGGGGAGCCGCCGTTCACCGGTGCCATTCAGCACCCCGGCTGGCGCGTGAAGGAAATGAAGATCGCGACCCCGGCCGAGGGCGCTGATGAGTTCGTCCTGCAACCGGCCGAGGTTCAGATCGCATAACGGCGGGCGCCGGGTTCTGTTGCACACGCAAAGGCACGTGAGTGCCGT
>DASWYH010001023.1:0-1820 GCA_036405095.1 Gemmata sp.
AGGGGCTGGTGGACCCCGACAAGTGGCTGCTCAACACCGACGACGTGATGGCCGGGGTGCGCAACATCCTGGCGGACATGGTCGCGGACAGCGCCGAGGTGCGCGGGCCGCTGCGTGCGTTCTCGTGGGACAAAGGGGTGCTCGTCTCGACCCGCAACGAGAGCGCGGCCGAGGGGAAGGGCAAGGAGTACGAGCCGTACTTCGAGTTCCGCGAGCCGGTGAAGGACATCCCGCCGCACCGCGTCCTCGCGATCAACCGCGGTGAGAAGGCGAACGTCCTCAAGGTCCGCATCGACACCGACGCGGCGATGGGGCTGGAGATCACCACCTACCACCTCGGGCTGGCCGATCACCCGCACCGCGGCCTGATGCTCGAAGTCGCCAAGGACGCCCTCGAGCGCCTGTTGCGCCCGAGCCTGGACCGCGAGATCCGGCGCGAGCTGACGGACCGCGCGCAAGAGCACGCGGTGATGGTGTTCGCCAAGAACCTCCGCAGCCTGCTCCTCCAGCCGCCGCTCCGGGGCAAGAAGGTGCTCGCGATCGACCCCGGGATCCGCACCGGGTGCAAGCTCGCGGCGCTCGACGAGACCGGCAAGCTGCTCGAAGAAGCGGTCATCTACCCGCACGCCGCGAAGAGCCTGCCGGACGCCAAGCGCAAGCTCGAACAGCTGATCCGCAAGTACCAGATCGCGGTCATCGCGATCGGCAACGGGACCGGGTGCCGCGACACGGAACAGCTGGTCGCGGACCTGATCGCGGAGTTCGTCCACCGGCGGCTGAACCCGGCCCCGGACGCCCCGCAGGCGGTGACCGTGTCGAGCGACGCGGCCCCGCCCCCGCCGGCGCCCGCCGAGGCGCTCCCGGTGGCGGCACCGGTCGAACCCCCACCCGCTCCAACCGCGGTCACACTCGATTCGGGCGCCCCGACCCTCCCGGCGGAATCGCTGACGATGTCGCTGTCGTCCGACGCCGCCCCGGCTCCTGCTCCCGCGGCGGTCACGCACACCGAGACGCCATCGGTCACCGGTGAGACGCTCACCACCGAGGCGCCCGCGGTCGCGGCGGTGCCCGTGGCCCCGGCGCCGCCCCCGCCGCCCGCGGCCCCGCCCATCTCCCTGGAGGGGCTGCCCGAGGCCCCGGCCGATCTCGCTTACGTGATCGTCATCGAGGCGGGCGCCAGCGACTACTCGGCCAGTCCCGTGGCGCGCGAGGAGTTCCCCGACCTCGACGCCACCACCCGCGGCACCATCAGCATCGGGCGCCGGCTCCAGGACCCGCTCGCGGAGCTGGTCAAGATCGACCCCCAGCACATCGGGGTCGGGCTGTACCAGCACGACGTGAAGCCCAAGTTCCTGAAAGAATCGCTCGAAGGGGTCATCGAGTCGAGCGTGAACCAGGTCGGCGTCGATCTGAACACCGCGAGCGTCCCGCTCCTGCGCCACGTGTCGGGCCTGAACCAGTTGGTCGCGCGGGAGATCGTCAACTACCGCGAGAAGCACGGGGCGTTCGCGCACCGCGAGCAGCTCCTCCAGGTGCCCGGGCTGGGCGACAAGCGGTTCACCCAGGCCGCCGGGTTCCTCAAGCTGCCGGACGGCCCGGACCCGCTCGACAGCACCTGGATCCACCCGGAGAGCTACGAGGCGGCCCGCAAAACGCTCGCGGACTTCGGGCTCGCGCCCGAGGACCTGCGCGACAAGGACAAGGTCCAGGAGCTGCGCGCGAAGCTGAACGCCGCGAACCTGCCCGAGATGGCCGCGAAGCTCGAGGTGGGCGAGCCGACGCTGGACGACATCTTCGCGTCGCTCGCGCGGCCGGGCCGC
>DASWYH010001024.1:0-6694 GCA_036405095.1 Gemmata sp.
GCTGGGGTGTCACCGAGGTGCCGACCGCGTCGTCGCTGAGGGCGTACAACCCGAGCAACGTGAACATGCTGATGTACCACCACCTGCTGCGGCGCGCGGTCGAGCGGGGGCAGCGGGTGTTCGACTTCGGCCGGTCCACGCTGGAAGGGAACACGTTCAAGTTCAAGAAGCAGTGGGGCGCGGTGCCGCACCCGGCGACCTGGCAGTACCGCGTGTTGCGCGGGAGCGTCGGCGAGATGCGCCCGGACAACCCGCGGTATCAACGTGCCATCCGGTTGTGGCAGAAGTTGCCCGTCGAGCTGACGCGCGCCCTCGGCCCGTGGGTCGTGCGCGGCATCCCGTGATGCGGCGCCGGTCGCATATCCTTCACCCTCCCGCCCTCTCATCACACTCACGAAACCGGTATCGAAACGATCCGGTATTCGCCCGTGCAAAGGTCCGTTCCACACCGGCGTGAGTTCGCACTTCGGTACTTATCGCGTGCCCAAAACCGCTCCCGTGCTTCGCACCCGGCCACTTTTCAGGTGCGCGTGCTGACACACGAAAACGGCCCCGTCCGGTCTCGACATTCGGGTCTCGCCGCAACCGCCGACACTGCGCAGCCGGTTTTTCCGGCAACTTCTGCGGGGTCGGTTGCCTCGGTGCAGTTTGTAAACTTTGCTTGATCGTGGAAGCGCAACGTGAAGCTTTTCCGCATCGGCGGGTGGGGCCGGTGGTGCGAAAAGCAGCGGTTGCTCCGGTCGCACCGGCTCCGGTCGCTTCAAGGGTTCGAGGGCCCGTCACCAGCGGGCCGACAGGCGGGAACTGGGCCGCGAGGCTCGGGGAGTCGCGGGGCGCACTCATGCCCCTTCTGACCGCCGAACACCGGACACTTGAAACGAACGGGTTCCATTTCGCCCCGGCCGCTTTTGAGCGGGACCGTCAGAACAGAATGCCCGCGGAGTTACGCACCATATGGTCTCCTCCCGCCGTCTTGTTATCGTTGCAAACGACCACCGATTCGCCACGGTCGTGCAGGCCCACTTCCAGCGGGCCATTCAGCTCGCCGTGCCGATCGTCCGGTACGAAGACGTCCCGCACCTGCTCACGCCCGAGACGGACGGCGACCTGTTGCTGCTCGCGTCCGAACCATCCGACGCTCAGGCCATCGAGACGATCGTTCGTGAGGCCAAGGTTCAGCACCTGCCCCCCGTGCTGTCGGTACTCGAAACCGACGCGGTGCGCGCGAGCGGCAAGCTCGACTGCCTGAACCCGTACCTCAGCGACCGGTTCGTGTGGCCGCACCACTCGCGCGAGCTGACCGCGTGGGCGCACCGGGCGTTCGCCCCGGGCACCCCGTTCGCCGATCCCCTGAGCGAGAGCGTCGCGGAGACGATCCGCCGGCGGCTCATCAACCACACCCCGTCGCTCACCGCGCTGGTCGAGCAGTTGTGCATCGCCGCGGCGCACGACGTGACCGTGCTGATCGAGGGCGAAACCGGCACCGGGAAGACGTTCCTCGCGAAACTGGTTCACGACTGCTCGGCGCGGCGCGGGAACCGGTTCCTGGTGGTCTCGTGCGGCACCCTCTCGGGGCACCTGATCGCGAGCGAGTTCTTCGGCCACGCCCGCGGCGCGTTCACCAGTGCCGACGCGCCGAAGGTGGGGAAGTTCGCCGCGGCCGGCGAGGGCACCATCCTGCTCGACGAGATCGACACTCTTGGCCTCGAGCACCAGGCGAACCTGCTGCGCGTGATCGAGACCGGGGAGTTCGAGCCGGTGGGGAGCAACGAGACGCAGGTGTGCAAGGCCCGGATCGTCGCCGCGACCAACTGGAACCTCGCGGACGCGGTCGAGCGGAACACGTTCCGCCGCGATTTGTACTACCGCCTGCACGTCATCAGTTTCAACCTGCCGCCGCTGCGGAGCCGCCCCGAGGACATCGGCCCCTTGGTCCGCGGGATGGTGGCGAAGTTCGGCACCAAGTACGGCAAGCGGCTGTTCGGGGTGTGCCCGGAGGCGCTGCGCGTGCTGGAGTCGTTCCCGTGGCCCGGGAACATCCGCCAGCTCGAAAATGTGATCCAACAGGCTGTCCTCACGAGCGCCGGGAACGAGCTCAAGTTGCACCACCTGTCGCCGCAGGTGATCAACCGCACGGACGGCGCCGGCGGGGCGCTCGCGGTGCCGAGCGGGTTCGACGGGACGCTGAAGCAGACCCGCGAGGCCACCGAGCGGGCCAACATCCTCCGCGCGCTGGAGAAGGCGAACCAGAGCCGCACGCGCGCCGCCCAGATGCTCGGGGTGAGTCGGGTGACGCTCTACAAGAAGATGAAGGCGTACAAGTTGCTCAAGGAAAAGGACGGTCCGCTGGGCCTCCCGTTCGACGAGTTCAACGCGCGGGTCGGGAACGTGTGACGGGGGCGCGGTCCCCTCCGCGAAACGGCCCCACGCTGCCGTTTCCGGTTTGCGGAGTGCGGGCACCTTGCCCGCTCGGGGCGCCCGCCGGTGTCGCGATCCGGTTGATCGTGGGCCTCACGTAGCGGTCACGCGAAAGCGGCCGGGACGGCCGCGCTCCGCAGAGACGCCCCTGAAACCGAAAGCAGTCCCAGGCCCGAACGCTCCAAATCGACCAACATTTCCGTTCGAGAGGCGCCGAGTGACCGAGCCCGAGTTGCACTACTTCTGCGAGCCGACCGCCCCTCGTCGGACCGCGCTTCCGATCAGTTTCGTGACCGTGCAAGAGTTTATCGTCGACGAAGCCGCGTGTCGGGTGCTGTGGGAGCTGGTGAGCGCGCAGTTCCGAACACGGGGCAAGTTCCTGGCGGTGTGGCCCGGGGTGCGGTTCGTCGCGCTCCACCGCGCCGCCGACGGCCGCGCCGACGGGTTCCTCCTGGTGAACGCGCCGATCAACTGGCAGATCGACTACGTGGTGGTCGCGCCCGAGGCGCGGGGGCAGGGGATCGCCTCCGCGCTGGTCACCGAAACCGCGAACCAGGCGCTCCTGCGCGGCGCGCCGTACGTCATGCTCACGAGCGCGGCGAGCCTGCGCCCCCTTTACGAGAGCTGCGGGTTCGTTCCGGTCGAGGCGCCGGGCGCCGCTCCCGCGGGTGCGGCACCCGCGCCCCGGACCGCGCCGCACGTTCACCCCGCCTTCCGCTGAGGCGGGGCGATCGGACGCGCCGGAGCCCCCGAAGTCACCTTCCCAGGCGCGCACGGTATTCGTTACACTTGCGGCCCGCCCAGCGGAACGGAGTCCTCACCATGTGCGGCATCGTCGGGTTCACCGGGCGGCGCGAGGCGTCCCCCATTTTGCTCGAAGGTCTGCGCCGGCTGGAGTACCGCGGGTACGACAGCGCGGGGCTGGTTACCGGCACGGGCAACGAACTGCACGTGCGCAAGAAGGCCGGGCGGCTCACCGAACTGGCGAAGCACCTCGGCGCGCACCCGGCGCCGGGGTGCCACGGGATCAGCCACACCCGCTGGGCCACCCACGGCGGCGCCACCGACCGCAACTCGCACCCGCACCTCAACGCCCAAAACGATATCGCGGTCGTACACAACGGCGTCATCGAGAACTACGCGACCCTCCGGCACCAGCTCCAGGAAAAGGGCGTCTCGTTTCGCTCGGACACCGACACGGAGGTACTGGCGCACCTCATCAGCCACTACTACCACGGCGACCTCACCGCCGCGGTGCGTCAGGCGCTCGCGCTCGTCAAAGGCACTTATGGGATCGCGGTCCTGGCGAAGGCCGAACCCGGGCTGATCGTGGGCGCCCGCCTGGGCAGCCCGCTCGTGATCGGGGTCGGTGAAGACGGCACGTACCTCGCCAGCGACGCGAACGCGCTCGCCGGGTACGCGGACAAGGTGGTGTACCTCTCGGACCGGCAGCTCTGCGCCCTGACCGAAACCGACTGGGAGATCCGCGACCAGGACCTGGCGCCCGTATCGGTGTCGGTCAGCGACATCGGCGCGTTCCTGGGCGCGGGCGACTCGGAACTGGGCGGGTTCCCGCACTACATGCTGAAGGAGATCTACGAGCAGCCCGAGACGCTCGCGAACGCGATGCGCGGGCGGCTCGAATCCGACAGCGCCACCGCCCACTTCGGGGGCCTGAACCTCAGCGCGCAGCAGCTCCGCCAGGTGGACCGCGTCATCATGACCGCGTGCGGCACCAGCTACCACGCCGCGATGGTGGGCGAGTACCTGTTCGAGGAACTGGCCCGGGTGCCCGTGGAGGTGGAGTACGCGAGCGAGTTCCGCTACCGGAACCCGCCGATGGACCGCAGCACGGTCGTCCTCGCGCTCACGCAGAGCGGCGAAACGGCCGACACGCTCGCCGCCCTGCGCGAATCGAAGCGCATGGGGCACACCACGCTCGCGATCTGCAACGCGGTCGGGAGCAGCATCGCCCGCGAGGCCGATGGCGGCGTGTACCTCCACGCCGGACCCGAAATCGGCGTCGCGAGCACGAAGGCGTTCACCTCGCAGGTGTGTGTGCTCACCATGCTGGCGCTGTACCTGGGGCGCACCCGGCACCTGTCGCACCCGCAGGGGCAGAAGATCATCGACGACCTGCACGCGCTTCCCGAAACGGTGCGCAAGACCCTGGAGTGCCACGATCGCGTCAAACAGGTGGCCCGGAAGTACGCCGGCGCGAAGAACGTGCTGTACCTGGGCCGGCAGTACCTGTACCCGGCCGCGCTCGAAGGCGCGCTGAAACTCAAGGAGATCAGCTACATCCACGCGGAGGGCTACCCGGCGGCGGAGATGAAACACGGCCCGATCGCGCTCGTGGACGCGAACACCCCGAGCGTGTTCCTCGTGCCGCGCGGCAACGTGTTCGACAAGGTGATGTCGAACATGCAGGAGATCAAGGCCCGCGGCGGCCCGGTGCTCGCCATCGCCAGCAAGGGCGACCGGGAAGTCGCGGCACTGGCGGACGACGTGATCGCGGTTCCCGACGTGCCCGAGTACCTCCAGCCGGTGGTGACCGCGATCCCGCTCCAACTGCTCGCTTACGAGATCGCGCTCCTGTGCGGGTGCGACGTGGACAAGCCCCGCAACCTCGCGAAAAGTGTCACCGTCGAGTAGCGGTCACCGGGTACGTGTTTGAGACCCTCCCAGATCCGGATCTGGAGTGGCTGATCACGCCACCGTGGCCCGGGCACACCCCACGCCGCCGGAGCGGACAAGAGGAACGAGCCCTCGGGCGCAGCCGTGGCGGGTTCGGGACCATGATCCACGTGCGCATGAGCGGTTCCGGACCAAAGCCAAGCGTTCCTTCGGGTCGTCACCCGACCCGAGAAAACTGCCCGCGACTTCCCCGCCTTCGTTCACGTGGCCTTGATTATGATCGTGTTATTGTAGACCGGCGGTCTGTCCGCACGGCCTACGGCCGGTCAGTCATCACCCGGCTTAAACGCGGGAGGCACGAAGAAACGTTTTCAGGCCGCGGAGGTGCTGGCGTGTGAGTTGTTGAACCGGTGGGCGAGGCGCTTGCTGTTCACGTCGAGAGCTTCGAGGATCTCGGACACCGGGCCGATGGGGATGTTGTTGCTGATCGCCCAGGAAATCACGTCGAGGTTTTCGGCACCGGACTTGAGTTGGTTCAGAATGGTATCGAGCAGTTCGGCCTGGTTCTGAAAAGCGCGGGTGAGGAGCCCGAAGTCGTTACCCGAGAGCTCGATCCAAAAGCACTTGCCCTGAAGGTGTTCGACCCACCGCGCCCGGAGGTAGCCGGTCCAGTGGTCTTTGACCCACCGGTACACGCACCCCTCTCCGAGGTCGTACCCGGCCTTCTCGCTCTCGATCCAGCGGTACTTGTTCTCTTCCTCAATGCACTCGCGGTGAACGCTCTTCATCACCATGTCGGCACTCGGGAGAGGAGGGCACGCGTTCATGGGCATCACCTTGACGCCGCGGGCTGTCCGCCGGGGAGAGAACGGCGGGTCCGCGGTACGCTCCAACAGGAATATTAGCTCACTTACTTGGTCTTATCAAGCCGCACCGCTTAGCGGGCCAAGTACCCGCCGTCAACGACCAGCGTTTGCCCGGTCACGTAGCTCCCGGCGTCACTGCACAGCATCAGCACCGGGCCGACCAGCTCCGCCGGTTGTGCCCAGCGCCCCAGGGCCGTTCGGTCCGCGAACGCCTGCTTCTCGGGGTCCGACAGCACCGACATCGGCATGTCGGTCATAAACGGCCCCGGGGCGATGCAGTTGACCGTGATTCCGAACGGTCCAAGGTCCAGCGCGCTCGCGCGGGCCAGCCCCATCAGCGCGGCCTTCGTGGCCGAGTACACGTTCCTCCGCTCCTTCGACACTTGGCCCATGATCGACGAAATATGCACCACCCGCCCCCAGCCCCGCTGCTTCATTTGCGGCACGAGGGCGCGGGTGAGGGCCATCACCGAACTGAGGTTCACTTCGAGCACGCGGTCCCACGTGTCGTCGGTGATGGCGTCAATGGCTTGCGGCGCGTTCATCCCGGCGCTGTTCACGAGGATGTCCACCCGCCCCATCTTCTCTAACGCGAACTGGGCGAGCTTTTTGACATCCTCGCGAGCGGATACATCGGTGACGCAGTACGCGCCGCGCCGACCGGTCCCGGCCAGAATCTCTTCGAGCGCGACCTTCAGTTCGGATTCGTTCCGGCTGGCGATGAGAACATCGGCCCCGGCCTCGGCGAACCCGCGGGCCATCGCCTTGCCGAG
>DASWYH010001025.1:0-8641 GCA_036405095.1 Gemmata sp.
GGGTGCGCCCGAACTCGCCCACCAACACCACCAGCGTGTCTTCGAGCAGCCCGCGGTCGGACAGATCTTCGAGCAGCGCCGAAACCGCCTGATCGCAGCGCGGGAGGGCGAACCCGAGCCCGTTCCAGCCGTCGTCGAAGATGCCGACGCCCGCGTTCCCGTGCATGTCCCAGGTCTCGACGCTCATGAACTTCTCGCCGGGCTTCAGGCCGGTCCACGCGACCACGCTCGTGAGCCGCACCCCGGCTTCCACGAGCCGCCGGGCCAGCAGCAGGTTCTGGCCGAGGGGGTTGAGCCCGTACCGCTCGCGCACCTTCAGCGGCTCCTGCTCGATGTCGAACGCCGCCCGCGCGGCCGGTCCGGTGAGCAGGTCAAAGGCCTTCGCGCGGTGCGGCTCGAGCGGGTTGTTGCGGTCGAGCTTGTTCAGCAGCGCGCGCCGGTCCGTGACCCGATCGGGCGGCAGCCCGGCCGCGCCCTCGAACGCCCGCACCTTGTAGCCCGGGGTCGCGAGGTTGTCGTCGTGGCTCGCGCCGATGAGCAGCGGGGCGTGGGCCGCGCCCAGGGCGCCGCCGGTCAGGTACGCCGGCTCGGGCGGCGCGGCACCGCCGCCGAACTTTTGCAGCCACACGTACCCCGGGACGTTCGCCTTTGGCGGCTTCAGCTTGGTGACCACCGAACCGAACGCGGGGTCGTCGGGGGCGGGCTTGTGGCTCCCCGCGAGGAGCATCTTGTTTGCGAGGTCGTGAACCGGCACCGTGTGCGTCAGCGACCGGATGACCGCAAACTTGTCGGCGTTGCGCGCGAGGCGCGGCATGAGTTCGCCGACCCGGAGCCCCGGGACCGCGGTGGCAATGGGCTTATACGGCCCGCGGAGCTCCGCCGGCGCGTCGGGCTTCGGGTCCCACGAGTCGAGCTGGGACAGCCCGCCGTACTGGTAGATGAAGATGCAGTGCTTCTCGCGCAGGGGGCGCACCCGCGCCTGGTCCGCGCGGAGCACGTTCGGGAGCGTCACTCCGATCGCGGACAGGCACCCGGCCTTCACCAGTTCGCGGCGCGACGGGGGTACGTGGGTAACGGGCATGGCGGCTCCGGCGGCGGGACGAGCGCCCCGATCATATCGCCAAAGGGGCGGAACACGCTACCCCGTGCCGTCACGATTCTGCCGCCAATTGAGCCGAGCGCGACCGAACGATTTGCTCGCCCCGAGCCCGCTGCTCGGTACCGTGCGGGCGCCTGGCGGGTTACGGGTGCCCCCCGCCGTGGTGCCGCGGGTGCCGCGGTCCCCAATAAAAAGGGGACGTGGGCCGGTCGGGGGCGACGTTCACCCGTCGGGGCCGGTCCCGCCGCGGGGAACGCGGTGAACGCGGCGACCTTATCGAAGGGCGCTCACCAACCGGGTCGTGAGCCTGCCCCGGCCGCCCGGCTCTCACGCACCCGCTTGTCACGCGGTCTCGTGGTCCTGCTGACGGTGTGAGCATCGGAATGTGCCCGGTACTGACTTCGGAGCGCTCGTCATGAACCGCGCGTCGGTTTTCGCTGTCGAACCGGACGCGCGGTTCGAGCTGCGCCCCTCGACGGTTCCCGGCGCGGGGGCGGGCGTGTTCGCGCTCTGCGCTCTCGCACCCGGTGCCGAACTCGAAGTCATCGGCGTGTTGGTCGAGCGCGACTCACCGGCTGATCTGTGCTCGCACTTCGCGGACCACCACAAGTTCGTCGTGGGGGAGCGGTTCCTGTTGATCCCGCTCGGGTTCGGTGGGATGGTGAACCACTCCGTAACTCCGAACGTGGTCCACGAGGTCCGGGGCGACCGCGTGTTTTTGCGGACCGCCCGTCCCATTGCCGCGGGCGAAGAACTGTTCCTGTGCTACCGCCCGTCAGCGCTCGAACGTATGGGACTGGCGTGAGCCGCGAGAGCGCAGTCGCGCCGGCGAATCTCCAGCTTCATGCGCTGACAGTCGATAAAATACCGGTCCCACCTTTCGCGGAGCCGCCCATGACAGCCGACGAGCCGGACAAAACCGTCGAACGAGATCCCGACGCGACGCTCGTCCGGGCGCCGGAGCAGCAGCCGAATCCGGCGGGTGCGGTCGGTGTGCCGGGGTACGAACTCGGCCGCGAACTCGGGCGCGGCGGCATGGGCGTCGTGTACGAGGCGAAGCAAACCGGGCTGAACCGCCCGGTCGCGCTGAAGATGCTCCTGGCGGGTCCGTACGCGGACCCGTCGCTGCGCGCCCGGTTCTTGCTCGAAGCGGAGTCGGTGGCGGCCCTGGAGCACCCGCACATCGTGCGGGTGTTCGCGTTCGGGGAGCACGACGGGCACCCGTTTCTTGCGATGGAGTTCGTCCCGGGTGGCACTCTCGCGAAACGGGTCAAGGAGAGGGGGCCGTTGCCCGCGGCCGAGGCGTCGGAGCTGCTGGTGAAGCTCGCGCACGCGGTGGCGCACGCGCACAGCCGCGGGGTGGTGCACCGCGACATCAAACCGCTGAACGTGCTCCTCACGAGCGACGGCGAGCCGCGCCTGACCGACTTCGGGTTGGCGAAGGTGGGCCGCGCGGACCAGCACCTGAGCATGACCGGTCAGGTGCTGGGGACGCCCGCGTACATGGCCCCGGAGCAAGCGGCCGGGAAGGTGCGGGAGGTCGGCACGGCGGCCGACGTGTACGCGCTGGGCGCGGTGCTCTACGACCTGCTCACCGGGCGCCCGCCGTTCGGGGGCGACTCGGTCGCGGTGACACTTCAGAAGGTCATTTCGGAAGAACCGGCGCGCCCGCGGAAATGGAACGCCGCGATCCCGCGCGACCTGGAAACGATCTGCCTCAAGTGCCTCGAAAAGGACCCCGCGAAGCGCTACCCCACGGCCCAGGCACTCGCGGACGACCTGCTGCGCTACCTGCGTAACGAACCGCTCACCGTTCGCCCTTCGGGGGCGCTGGAGCGCGGGTACAAGTGGGTGAAGCGGAACAAGGTGGTTGCCGGGGCGATCACGGCCGTATCGCTCGCGCTGGTGGTGGGGGCGGGCGTTTCGCTCGGCTTCGGGTTGTACGCCAACGACCAAGCGGAGGAAGCGAAACGGCAAAAGAAAGACGCTGAAGACGCGGCGGAACGCGAGAAGAGGGAGGCCAGTCGCGCAGACCGCGAGCGCGATAATGCCATCCGCGCAGGCAACGACCTGAGGCAGAAGAACGCCGAACTTACGGACGCGCAACAGCGCACCAACCGCGCCCTCGCGAAGGCGCTGCTCGGCCCACTTCGACCGGACACACACGCTCTGACTCCGCACGAACAGGAATCGCTGTGGCACATCGCTGAGTCCCGCCGCAAGGAACTTTCGTGGCTGTTCATCGAGGAGGCTACTCAAACGGCACTGACCGGCCAACAGTTGCAAAACCGAGCCGAGTACATGCTGCATGCGACAACTGGGCTGGACAGCGGGCGTCGTGACGCGGTGGATCGGTTGCTCCGCTCCCGAATACAGCAAAGCGCGGACATCACGATGGCATTGAGGCTATCGTGCGCAACCGCACTCTGGGGCGGCTCTTCCCCCGCGCTCGCCTCCAAATCTACCCATGTTCTGCTCGCCGCTCTGCGCGAACCTCAAACCCCTCGGGACCGCCGCGCGCTGGTCGAAATGCTGGCGGCGCTGGCGGCTCGGATGGAGCGGGGTGAGGCCACCAAGATGTGCACCGAAGCGATGACAATTTTGACCGGTGCGATGGATATGAACGATCGGCACCCCCTCGAAAAGCGGTCATTCGGCTTGTCCGAATTGTCTCATTTCGTGGCGCCAGCCGATGCGGCAGAAGTGCTGCTCAACGCGATGAAGAAAGAGCCGAATGGCGGCGGACGCGAGGACTTGGCGCGGGGACTATCAACTGCAACCGCTCGGATGAGCCGACCCACCGACGCCGCAAAAGTGTTGCTCCGCGCGATGGAGAAAGAAACGGAGTCTTCCGTACAGCGGATCTTGGTAGCGCGTTTGTCAGAACTGACTTCCAGGATGGAGCCTGTCGCGTCTGCAAAAGTTGCCACCGAGGCGGCCGAGAAATTACTTGCGCTGATGAGGGAACGATCAGGGGTGCTCGGGCATCGACCTTGGTTAGGCTCGTGCGTGGCGATCGTAACGGACCGAGTGGAACCGATGACGGCGCAAAGGATGTGTGCGGAAGCCGCAGAGATTCAACTCGACATCTTGCGCGAGTGGAAAGGTAGCGGTCGGACTCAAGTGATAGCAGAGGGGCTCGTGGCGCTGGCGGCCCGGTTGGAACCCACAAAGGCCCGAAACGATGTGTGCCTTCCGGCAGTAGACATACTGCTCCTTGCGCTCAAGGACACTCGAGATATCAGAGACTGCGAAGGACGAGCAGAGACACTTTCAACTGTCGCCGCCCAGTTGGGGCCGGCCCGGGCAACAGAAATCCTTCTTGCGGCAATGCGCGACGAAAAGCGGGCTTCCGTTCGCGCCGACCTGGCGGCAGGGTTGTCGGCTGCAGTTGGCGGTATGGAAGCGGCTCAGGGCGCTCGAGTGTGTGCCGAAGCCGTGGACCTCCTGCTCGACGCGATGCGAACCGACACCTTCGTAAACACCCGTCAGAAGTTAGCCAGAAGTGTGTCGCGGCTAGCCAATCGGTTGGATCAGACGCTGGCAACAAACAAGTGCGAGGAAGTGATACTGGTTCTGCTTCGTTCAATGGAAGAACAGGGCGATCTCGACTGGGCGCTCATCCCAGGGCTCACAGCAGTTATTCCTCGGATCGAGGAGCGTCGAGCAGCAGACCTCCTGCTCACGTTGATAAAGAAACAAAGCCGCCCCACAATTGTTCTCGATTTGGCGGAATGTCTTTCGGCTGTGACTGCGAGGATGGATCCAACGCAAGGTGCCCAAAAATGCGCAGAGGCCATCGACGTTCTGCTCGCCTTGATGCGTAGTGTGCGGGCAGTTTTTCGGGCCACACTGGCCGAAGGGATCGTGTCACTGGCCGCGCGGGTTGAACCGCATCGATCCATTCAAATACGAACCTTATTGGCAGAGTCACTCCTCGCGGACACCGGTGGAGTATCAGACCCAAACTTTCCCGACTATCCTCTCTACCTCGCTGAGAGCCTGAAAAGTAATGCCACAGGCGTTACTGAGAACGGTTGGCGGCAAAACCGTAACGCCTTGCTTCTCGCCACCGGGTGCTTCTCCTCGCGGCACAGCGTTGCACCCGCGCTCTCACTGCTTCACACGAACATGCAGCCACAACCACGACTGCTACCGCCGCAGACGCTGGTCGAACTGCTGAAGCACCCGTTTTGCGTCGGCGAAGCGCGGCGGGCCGTTCTCGACGCGCTCGCGTTCACCTACAACCGCCCCTTCAAAGACCAGTGGGAGTTCGTCGAGTACGCGCAGAAGCACCAGCCGCAGCTCGATCTGCTCACCCCGCCCAGGCGCCCCGAACCGCGGCCGTAAGCGCTGTCCGCAAGCCGTCAGGCGGCCTTCGGGTCCGCGGCCTTCGGGGCTTTCGCCTTGGGTTGGTGCTTCCAGCGCCGGTGCAACCAGAAGTACTGCTCCGGGTGCTCGCGGATCACCCGCTCGAGTGCCGACGTGTACCGCGCGGTAATCAGCTTCACCGCGTTGGGCTCGCTCGCGTACTCGCGCGGGTCGATCACGTCGGCCACTTTCACGGCGTAGAACAGCGGCGCCAGCGGGTCCGCCGGGTCGAAGTCCGGGCGCTGCGGGTAGTCGGCGCGGGACACCCGCGGCACGCCGATGACCACCATCACCGCGTCGAACTCGATCGCCATCAGGGCGATGGCCTTGTGGGTGCTCGCCGGGCGCCCGAAGAAGTCCACGAACACGCCCTTCGGACCGGCGTCCTGGTCGGCGAGCGTCGCCACCTTCCCGCCCCCCTTCAGCACGTCCGTGAGGCGCGCGAAGTCGTCGTTCTTCGCGATGATCGTTTGCCCGGTGCGCTGCCGGAAGTGCAGCGCGAAGCGCTCCAGGTACGGGTTGTCCAGCGCGCGGGCGATCGCGTGCGTGCGGAACCCGCACAGCCCGAGGTGGAACCCGGCCATCTCCCAGTTCCCGAGGTGCGCGGTCACGATGAGCGCGGACCGTTTGGTGAGCAGGTGCGGGAGCGTTTGTGCCCCGTCGGCGAGAACGAGGTGCTTGCGCCAGTTGCCCACGTGCAACTTGCGCGGCACCACCATCAGCTCGACCATCGCGGTCAAGAAGTGCCGGTACATGGCCCTCACGAGCCGGTCGGCGGCGCGGGGATCGGTGGCCAGATCGGGGAACGCGGCGCGCACGTTTTCCAGCGCGATCCGCCGGCGGCTCTTCACAAACGTGTACACGAGCCACGCCAGGACGTGCGCCAGCGCGTAGGCCCAGCGCGGCGGCACCGCCTGCACCGCCGCGACGAACGACCGCACGACCAGATACACCGCGTAGTCCGCGGTGCGGTTCCTCGCTTTTTTCGCCATCCCGCGCACCTCAAAGGGCGCGCGAATGCTACCCGATACCCGGCCGCAGTGTCACCATCAGTTCGGCGGCAGCGCGACCGTGCGCCCGGTGCGCGCGCTCTCGTAGACCGCACAGATCAGATCGACGGCCCGTTTGCCCTCGCGCCCGTCCACCTTCGGCGCGCGGTTTTCCCGCACCGCGTCAACGAAGTCCGCGAGCTGGCGCCGGTGCCCCTCGAAGCTGATCGCCTTCGGGTCCGCGGCCCCGCCGCTGGCCCCCACCCGGGCCGCGAACCGCCCTTTCACCATCCAGTCGTCGGGCGTTTCGGGCACGAAGTCCCAGCGGAGCACGTCGTCCTGTTCGATGACGGCCGACCCGCGGTCGCCGTGGATGGCGACGGTTTTCGGGTAGCCCGGGTGAACGCTCGTCGTTGCCTGAATGACGCCCAGCGCGCCGGTCTTGAAGCGGACGACCGCGGCGGCGGTGTCTTCGACCTCGATGCGCTCGTGCGCGAGCGTGGCCGTGAAGCCGCTCACGTGGGTCGCGTCGCCCATTAACCAGAGCAGCAGATCGACGTTGTGAATGGCCTGGTTCATCATCGCGCCGCCGCCGTCGAGGGCCTGCGTGCCCTTCCACCCGCCCTCGTCGTAGTAGCTTTGCGGGCGCCACCACTTGCACGTCGTTTCGCCCAGCGTCAGGCGCCCGAACTTGCCGGCCTCCACCGCGCTCTTCAGGGCGCCGTTCGCGTCGCCGAACCGTGACGGGAAGATGGTGCAGAGCTTCACGCCCGCTCGGTCGCAGGCGTCGATGATGTCCTGGCACCGCGGCCCCGTAATTTCGAGCGGCTTCTCAACGACGACGTGCTTGCCCGCGGCAGCGGCGACCAGCGCGGGCTCGCGGTGCGCGCCGCTGGGCGTTGTGATGACGACCGCATCGACGCCGGGCGCCCGCACCGCGTCGTCGAGGGAGGTGAAGATCGGGCACGGCGGCAAGCCCGTGTCCGCGAGCAGCTTCTCTGCGCTCTCTTTGCTGCGGCTGACCAGCGCGGTGACGCGCGCGCCGGGAATCGCTTGCAGCGCGCGGACGTGGAACCGCGCGATCATTCCGCAGCCGACAAGGGCAAAGCCGAGGGGGTGAGGCATGGCGTCTCCCGAATGAGGTGCGGGAGATTGTAGCGGGCGCGTTCAGCGCCGGCGCGCCGGGCCGACGGTGAGAATTGCAACAGTCAGTGCCGCGTCATCGATCCGGTACCAAACGCCGAGCGTGTCTGCGTACCAAAGGCGATCGGAACCGAAGCGTGACTCACCCATCGCAAATGGATAACGGCGGAGAATGGAGCCCATCCACACGGCTTCGCGGTCCGCGTCGCCCGGAGCCGCGAGCGCGGTAGCGATTCGCCCCAGTTCGAGAACCGCAGCGCCGGACCACGTGACGGTGAACGTCATGCCCATCCCAACCGCTTGCGGACCTCTTCAATAGCGACGCCGGGTTCGGTCGCCCGGCGGTCGAGTTCCTCGCGGGTCAGCGACGGATCCCAGGGCACGAGCGGGTCCAGCGCGGCCGGGAGCGGTGCGGGGATAAATGCTCCGATGAGCGCCCCGGATTCGTCGCGGAATTCGACCGGCTGATTCTTGGTGATAAACTCAGCGAGAACCGCGCCGGCATCGGCCAGCGTGCCCACCACGTTCCCGGCAACAAAAAGCTTCACCATGCGGGCGCCTCCTCAACTCGGATTTTACCAGGCGGCGGTTCACCGCAACAGCCGCGCGCCTTTCACGACGTACTGCGCCCCGCTCCCGACGGTCGCCGCGAGCATCGCCCACAGGAGCACCCGCTGCACGGGCTCCAGCGCCGCCAGCGCGTCGGCCGTGCCCGCCAGTGTGCGGAGCCACGCGATCAACAGCACCCCGATCAGCACCGCGCACTGGAGCCCCATCTTGAGCTTGCCGAACCAGTCGGCGCCGAACTTCTTGCCGGTCGCCTCCACCATCCCGCGCAGGCCCGTCACCAACAACTCCCGGCACACCACCACCGTCACCATCCACGGATCGATACCCGCGCCCGTTACGGGGATCAAGTAGATGAACGTCCCGCACACGAGGACCTTGTCGGCCAGCGGATCGAGGTTGCGCCCGACCAGTGTGAGCGGCCCGTACTTGCGCGCCCACCAGCCGTCGAGCCAGTCGGTCGCGGTTGCGA
>DASWYH010001026.1:0-3214 GCA_036405095.1 Gemmata sp.
GACCCGGCCCGCGACCCGTCCATGCGCCCGACCCCGTTCCAGGCGTATGTCCGCATCCAGATCGGGTGCGACAAGTTTTGCACCTATTGCGTCGTGCCCTCCACGCGCGGCCCGGAGCAGAGCCGGCCGCCGGAACACATCTGGAACGAGGTGCGCCAGCTCGTCGATCAGGGCTGCAAAGAAGTTACGCTGCTCGGCCAGACCGTGAACAGCTACGTGTACGAGACCGGCGACCGGCGCACGCGCCTGTCCGACCTGATCGCGGGCATGCACGATGTGACCGGGCTGGAGCGCATCAAGTTCGTGACCAACTACCCGAAGGACATGACCGACGACCTGCTCGACGCGGTGCGCGAGCTTCCCAAGGTGGTGAAGTACCTGCACGTGCCGGTGCAATCGGGGTGCGACGAGGTGCTGAAGCGCATGAAGCGCAACTACACCGCGGCGTACTACATGGAGATGCTCGCGCGGTGCCGGGAACTGGTCCCGGGGGTGTCGGTCAGTTCGGACTTCATCGTCGGCTTCTGTGGCGAAACGGAGGACAGCTTCCAGAAGTCGATGGAGCTGGTGCGTGAGGCCAAATTCAAGAACTCGTTCATCTTCAAGTACAGCGAGCGCGGCGGAACGAAGGCCGCCGAGCGCTACCCCGACGACGTGCCCGAGGAGGTGAAGAAGCGCCGCAACAACGACCTGCTCGCGGTCCAGAACGAGAACAGCCGCCTGGACCACCGGGCACAGGTCGGCAAGGTCGTTGAGGTGCTCGTCGAAGGGCCGAGCCGGCGCGAGCAGAGCGCCACGCACCAGGCGAACCCCGACCGCAAGACGGGGGGGATCGTCCAGCTCACGGGGCGCAGCATGGCGGACCACATCGTGGTGTTCGACGGCACCGCGCGATTGGTGGGCCACACGGTGCGGGTCGCGGTCACGGACGCCTCGCCGTTCACGCTCTACGGCGACGTGCTGCTTGACGAGGTCGTCGGCGCGCAGGATCTGCCACCGGAACGCGAGCAGCGGGGGGCGCCGCCGTCGCGCCCGGACCGGTTCTCACTTCCGCTTGTGTGAGTGTGCGACGTATAATAAGTTGCGACCGCGAACCGTCGGAGCGCGTCGCCCGTGAAACTGTACCGCGTGATGAGAATTGCTGCCGATGGGAAGCCGGAGATCGGCACGAGTGGGAGTATGCTTGGTGTCCGACCGACGGATCCGAACAACAAGAATCCGAAGACCATCGTCGATGTCAAAGCGGAAACCGATACGGACGTGGTGAACCCCGGTGAAGGTCTATCGACATCACCGGACCCCAACTCCCGTCAGGCGCGGCGCAATCAGGCGATCTTCGAGATCGAAACCGACGACCTTGGACCCGATTTGAAGCCGAACCCAGACAAGCCGGGGCACTGCCTTCTCGAACCGGCCCGGCCGATGACATTGAGCGAATACCAGCAAGCACTGGCCGAAACGCGCGACTTGTGGCAGCCGGTACAATAGTCGAGGGAACCATGCTCACACTCGACGCCGTTCGCACCGCTGTTTTTTCCGATCAGCCCTGGACTCGGCTTGATGAGATCGTGCGCGCGGAACTGGCCGCCGGGCGCACGACACGGCAAATCTACAAGTCGCTCATGGCGCTGGCGGACGAGATCGATGCCACACCCGATCTTCCCGAAAACGGCTCCGATGCATTTGGCGACGTATTGGACGCGCTGACAGGCTTCTGCCGCCCCGAGTGCCAGTACAAAGACCCACCGAATGTAACGCTTCCGACCGATGAGGAAATTGAGGAGTTACCTCGCTGGGCACGGGTCGCATTCGCCGCTCGTTGCGCGCGGCGGGTGTTGCCGCTGTTTCGTGTGAGTTGGCCTGATGCACCGGACAAGGAACTCGTGGCTGTAACGACGGTTATTGAGTTCACGGAAAGGGCTGCTGCTGTTGGCGAGGCACTCGCTGAATCGGCAGAAGCTGCCGCATATGCTGCAACGAAAGCCGCGGTTACGGCCTCTGTAGCGAAGGCAACCGCCGCGCAAGCTATCGCTCGATGCGCCACGCGCGCTGCGCAAGCTATCGGAGGGGCGGCCCACGCATACGCGTTACCCGGTAGCGACGCTGAAGCTACGGCGGAAGCTGTTGAGGCAGCTATCGAGGCCGCAATAGATTGGGTAATAACCCCAGATGCTCGCCGCGACTTCGACTACCTTTCTCGACAAGCGGAAGCCCAGCGGTGGGACGACAACACTTCCGTTCCCCCCGAAGTGTTCGGCCCGTTGTGGCCCGAAGGCCCGCCGAAGGGTTGGCCGCCGATCACCGACGTGCCGCAACGCGCCGAACTCGTAATCGAAGGGTTTGTGCGCGAACAGACGGCGCATCGGGTCATTGTGGATGACGTGGTGAACCTGTTTCACGCGCTGAACCGCTACCACATCACTCGCAGCGGCGAGCGGCTCACGCTCGACCAGTTCCACTCGCTCCTGCCCGCACTCGTACCGGCCGAGGTGTAGTCGTGGCCGAAGACGCGAAACAGAAACTCGAACTGCGCCTCGTGCCCGCCGAAGGGGCGCCCGATCCGGTGCTATTCGACGACCTCGTGAAGCTCATCAGACAGGGGATCGCAACCGCACCGAAACAGGCGCCGCAAGTCAGCACATCAGGCGCGTTTGTCTCGCCGCCGGACAACTCGCAAAACGCACTCGAAACGCAAATCAAGCACCGCATCGAACAAGCCAGCAACGCGAGTTTAGCCGACATCGCGAAGCGGGCCGAAGTCGCGAAGCAGCCCGACGGCGACGCGCGGCTCGCCGATGAGGCGCTCGCGGCGGCTCAGGAGGTAGTCGCGGCCGTTCAGCGCATGCTTCTGCGCGGGATCGCCGTTCGCGTCCCCGAAGACGCGAAGTAGCCCCGCCCTTCGGCTATCATCTCTGCATGGCCGCTCCCGAAGACACCATCCTGAAGGCCGTGCGCGACCCCGACCGCGGGCGCCGGAACCTGACCGCTCTCGCCGGGCACCTCGGCACCCAGGTTCCGGACCTGTTCGCACCCCTCGGGCGGTTGCTCCCGCGCGCGCCCGACCCCGATATGGCGCTCAACAACCTGGAGCGCCTGTTCGCCCGACCCGAGGCCCGCGCCCACCTGCCCGCGCTGCTCGAAAACCGCGCGCGCGAACTCGACGCCACGCTCCTGCTGCTCGCCACGTCGCAGTTCTTCGCGGACACCCTCGCCA
>DASWYH010001027.1:0-5000 GCA_036405095.1 Gemmata sp.
GGTTGGTCGCGTTCGTGGGGGCGGCGGTCGCGAGCACCTGCGTGAACGCGGTCGCGGGCGCGGGCGCGGGGCTCGGGTTCAGTGCCGCCGCGGCCGAGGCGATGGCGGCGAACTGGTTCCCGGCGGTCCCCGGGCGGTCGCCGACCGCCACGCTCGGCACCCCGGCGGCTTCGACCGGGGCCGCCGGGGCGACCACGGGGGCCGCGACCGCGCTGGCGACCTCCGTCGGGTTCGGGAGCGGGGGCGCGGCGCCCGGCTGGATCATGGGCACCACCTGCCGCTGCCCGTGCTGGACCGCCGGGCTCGTGAGCGCCGTCGTCGGGAGCGGTTGTGGGGCCGTCGCGGGCACGGGAACGGTGGGCACCGGGTTCTGGTTCTGGGGCTCGGTGGGGGTGGTTCGCGCGGCGGGCGCAGTGGTCGGCGACTGGGGGACCGCGTCGGCGGGCGCGGTCGTCTGGGCCACCGAACCGGGGAGGGTCGTGTTGTTCTGCCGCCCGGCCTCGGCGACGACCTGGCGGAACAGGGGGTTCGTCAGGGTCGGCGGCCCGAGCTGCTCGGCCGTCGTTTGCGCCGGTGCGGTGCCCGGCGCGTCGGTCGCAAGCGGGGCCGTGGCCGGGTCGGTGGTGATCGGGGTGTTGGTGGTCGCGAGTTGGGTCAGGCCGAGCTGGGACGCGAGCAGGGCCGAAGCCGCGTCGTTCGACGCTTGGGCCGCGGCGAGCCGGTCCTGTTCGGCCTGGTCGGCGGCCTCGGCGTCGAGGACCGCGGCGTTCGCTTCGCGGGTCGATTGGGCGGACTGGGTGCTCGCGGTCGCGGCCGTGAGCACCGTTTGGAACGGGTCCGAACTGGTACTGGTGGTTTGTCGGGTCGCCGTGGGGTCGGTCGTTTGGACCGAGGCCGGGGCGGAGGAGACACTCGATACAGCCGTTGCCATCGGGGGTGCTCGTCCTAGGGGGGGGATTCGTCCTGTATGGGGATGCCGTACAGTTTCTGCACGCGCACCCGCATGTGGTGGTTAGCAAGCTCCGGGCCGTCGGCGACCGCTTCCATCCACCGGCCGCCGGTCGCCGCGCACGACCTCACCAGCGCGAGCAGGGCCGCGAGGTCGGCCCGCAGGTCGTCGGGCACGGCCCCGGTGTGGGCCAGTTCCAGCTCGATCGTGGCGATGCTCGTGGCCAGGCGCGCGACCAGTTCGGGGGCCGCGTCGCCGACCTTGAACCGCTCGCCGATCTCGGCGACCTGTTCCGCTGCGGCTTTAACTGTTGCTCGCAATTCCTGTAGCACGAGAGCCGCGTGGAAATGAGTGGTGGAAACAGAAAAGTGTGCGCGCGCGCGGAATTACGGGCGCGTTTTCGGTCGCTCCCGTAGTTTTGCCAGTTGGGCCTGAAGTTCTTCGGCGGTGCGCATCAGCGCGAGCTGCGACACCGCCGACGAGGAGATGAACGGGTCCTCGCCCGCGTCGCCCACCTCGCGGTAGATGGGCATCGCCTCGGCGGTGCGCCCGAGCCGCCGCAGGCAGGAGGCGGTCATGAACTTGGCGAACGCCCGGTCGTCGGGCGAGAGCTGCTGCATGTCCAGGAGCCGGAACGCGTTGAGCGCGGACTCGATCTGGTTGTCGCGGACCAGGTTCATCGCGGCGCGGAGCCGATCGACCGGCACCCCGCTGGAGAGGCCGCCCCCGTGCGGGTCCTTTTTGGGGGCGCCCGTGTTGGGGGTGACGGGCGGGGGCATCGGGGTCGTCCGCGGCTCTTTATCGAGCCGATCCATCAGCCGTCGCAGGTCGTCGGCGAGTTTGGCCCGCTCGGTGCTGTTCGATTCGGCCGCCGCCCGTTCGGCCGCGAGCGCGGCGGTGTCGGCCTTGAGCTTGTTGAGCGTCGAAGGCGGCTGGGCGGTCGCCCCGGCGGCCAGGGCCGTCGCGAGCAGCGCGACGAGGAGCGCGCGGTAGAGTGCAAACTTCATGGGCCGAGCCCTCACCGAGTGTTGTTGGTCCGGCGGCTATACCGGAAACTTTTCGGGGAGGCAAGTTCGTCCACGCCAGGGTCAGAGCCACGCGGGGAGTGAGCTCGGGCGCTCTGGGCGCCGTCTTCGGTTCCGGGGCCGAACCCCCTGAACGCTCCCGAAATTCCATCCCCGTGTCGCGCTGATGTCGGAACTCGCGGCCGCTCTCAGTCCTTGAGGATTGCCTCTGCCACCTGGTTCCAGTTTACCTCTTTGAACGAGCCGAACAACAGATCCTTGTACACATCCGGGGTGTCTTTCGGGATCTGGCCCGCGACGTCGGTCCGGAGGAGCTGGGAGAGCTGGGCGATTTCGATCTGCTCCGGGGTCCGCGTCTCGTTGATCGCCTTGCGCCCGGCCGCGGCCTCGCGGAACCGCTGGGCCTCGGCCTTCCAGTACTGGTTGCGCTTGGGATCGGATTTGATCCAGTTCATGATGGCCGCGGTGTTCGGGCTGGGCACCCCGCTGGACGGGACCCGGGTCCCGCGCCCCCCCTCCACCTTCGACTGCTCGGCCACGGGGCCGGACACGGGCGCGTCGAGCACCGCCCCCTCGTTCGCGGGCTTCTTGCTCACCCCCGCCGGGTCCACGAAGTAGTTCGCGACCGACTGGCGCACCTTCACGTCCTGGGCCCCGATCCACATGACCAGGAAGAACGCCATCATCGCGGTCACGAAGTCCGCGTACGCCACCTTCCACGAGCCGCCGCCGCCCTTCGCCATGTTGCCCCCGCCCCGGCCGCGCCGGAATGAAGCCCGAAACTCGGGACACCAAATTCGAGCGCCCCGGCACCGGTGCGCGGGGCGCGGACCGCGGCCCCCGGGGCCGCCCCGGGGCCGTGCCGCCGGTTAGCTGAACATGCTCTTGAGTTCGTTCTGGGTCGGGCGGCAGTCGGTCGCGATGACCCGCCGGGCCCGGGCCACCACGTCCTTCGGGCTGGCCCCGTCGTTCATCGCGATCACCCCCACGGCCATCGCCCGGAAGAACAGGAGCTCCTGCTCGCCCAGGGAGTGCATCCGGGCCGCGAGCGGGGCCACGAACCCGTAGGCGGCCAGGATCCCGAGGAACGTGCCGACGAGCGCGGCACCGACCTTGTACCCGATCTCGTCCACCGGGCCGCCGATGGACTGCATGGTGACCACGATCCCGAGCACCGCGGCCACGATCCCGAACCCGGGGAGCGAGTCCGCGGTCTTGGCGAGCGTGTCCACGGCCGCGTTGTGCTCGCGCTCGACCACCGAGACCTCCTCGTCGAGCCACTCCGCGAGCTGCCCGCTCTCCACGGTGCCGTCGAGGATCAGGGCGAGCGAGTCGCACAGGAACTCCCGGGCGTGGTGGTTCCCGTTCAGCTTGGGGTACTCCCGGAGCAGCGCGCTGCTGTCGGGGTTGGTGATGTGCGTGTCGAGGGCCAGGAGCCCCTCCTGCCGCACCAGCCGCGCGAGCGCGTACTGGAGCTTCAGCAGCTCGGCGCACGCGGCCTTGCCGTAGGGCGACCCCTTGACGGTCTGGAGCGCGCCGCGGATCAGGTCCTTGATGACCTTCACCGGGGACATCATGATCAGGGCCCCGATCGCGGCGCCGCCGATGGTGATGAACTCGGACAGGTGAATGAGGGCGCCGATCTTCCCCCCGGCCATCGAGAAGCCGACGAGCACGGAGACGAGGACGATCACCGCACCGACGATTACGACCACCGGACACCCCGTGTTTGTGTGCGTAAGGGGACAAGAGGAGTTGAGGGAAGGATCGAAGCCCGGGCCGGATTTTTGCTCCGGTGCCGGTGGGACCGGTTGGTCGGGTCGCAGCGGCGCGGCCCGCCCGGTTCGGGGCCGGTTCCTCCCCGGGGCCGAAGTCGTGCGGCCCGGCGGGTCGATGGGTGAGTGGGTGCGGGGAAGCGTTTTTCGGCAGGAGGGCCGGGTATGCGCGGGGTTCTGGTTCTCGTGGCGCTGGTGGCCCTGGCGCCGGCCGCACGGGCGGACGAAATCGACGACGCGCTCGCGAAGAAGCTGGGCGCGGTCGTGCGCGACCCGCGGCAGTCGCTGTGGGCGCGGGTCGAGGCGGCGAACACCATCGCCAAGCTCGGCCCCCTCGCCAGCGCCGCGACCGGGGACCTGGTGGCGGTGCTCGGGCGGCTCCGCGGCACCGAACAGCAGCCGCTCCAGGAGGCGGTCATCGAGGCGCTCGGGCAGATCGGCGCGCCCGCCCGCGGGGCGCTCCCGGCGCTCACCCGGGCCGCGAACCGGAGCATCGACACCGACCTCGCGCTGAAGCGGGCGCGGGACTCCATCCTGGCGGCCCAGGAGGTGCCCCGGGACATCGAGCTGCTGGCCCAACAGCTCCTCAGCCGGGACGCGAGTTCGCGGCTCCGGGCCACCAAGGCCCTGGGCGACCTCGGCGTGGCGGCCCGCGGCGCGGTCCCGGGGCTGACGCTCGCCCTGCGCGACCCCGACGACGACGTCCGCCGGGGGGCCATCGCGGCGCTCCAGCGGGTCCAGCCGGGGGCGCCATCGGAGGACCTGGCGCGAGCCATCGCGGTCGATCTGAGGAGCCCGGACGCGAACCAGCGGCTGCTGGCGGTGCGCACGCTCGGGCGCCTCGGGCCGGCGGCGGCGGCAGTGGCGGCCGACATCGACGCGCTGCGGAACGATCCGGACCCCGAGGTGCGCCGGTCCGCGTTCACCGCGCTGACCCAGATCCCGCCCCCGCCCCCGCCCATGACCGTCACTAACCCGTAACCGGGTCATTAGTCGGGGTGGTCATTGGTCATTAGTCACTAGTCGGATTGGTCGTTGGTCATTGGCCGAAATGAGCCCCGGGAGGGGCGACAGACACCTTTCCGGTTTCTGTCGCCCCTCCCGGGGCTCATTTCGGCCAATGATTATTACCCCGGCGCGCAACATCCTATTGGCGGGGGCAGTGCCGCGAGTTGGGGCTCGAAATCCGCGCGTGGCTTGGGAGGCGTGTGTGGGCGCGGTCGTCGGTTGTACCCCTCACCTGTCAGCGTG
>DASWYH010001028.1:0-1778 GCA_036405095.1 Gemmata sp.
GTCAACAGCAACGAAGGGCGGAGTCGATAACTTGGGCGCGGCGTTCGTGGCGTCAGGCGTGACGGTTGGCACTTGGGGCGAAGCGACCGAGGGACGCTCGGCGGACTGGCGGGCGGGCGTGGAAGACGGAGCAGGCGGACGGCGGCACCCGGCGAGTGAAACGATCGCCACCAGAACCATGACAGCGCGCATGCCTGCCCCCTACGGGCGACATTCACGGTCAAGCCGCGGCCCGCGCGCGACAGCGCATTGGAACAGCGCGCGGCGCGGGTGTCAATCCGGCGCGGGCTCGTCCACGTCGACCTTGAAGCCCGACAGCCATACCCGGGAGTGAAACGGCGAGAGCAAGGGGTAGGCCGGTAGCAACACCCGTTCGACCCACCAGCGCACGTGCGCGTACTCGACCTCGTCCCCGACCTGGAGCGGGCGGCTGAGGATCACCTGGAAGGAGCCGTCCGGGAACACCAGGTCGATAAGGACCCGAGAGGGGGAATCGACGTAAACTTCGGCCACGATCGCACCTGAATTACCGACTAATCGCTTCAGTTCGGCTGCACCTGCTCATCCTAAGAACCGGTGGCGAAATGAGGCTATCGGCACTCGTTTCGCGTCGTTCCCCCTGGTGTCGCCTGGGGGTAAGCAATGAAGGTGTTACTACCGGACGAGTTGTGGGCAACGATCGAGCCCCTGTTGCCGGGTCCCAAGCGGCGCCGGTTCCGGCATCCGGGGCGCAAGCCGTTGGACCGCCGCAAGGTGCTCACCGGGATCCTGTTCGTGTTGCGCACCGGGATCCGTTGGAACGACCTTCCGGCGGAGTTGGGATGCGGCTCCGGGAGCCGGTGCCGGCGGTACCTGGCGGCGTGGCACCGGGCCGGGGTGTGGAACCGGTTGCACGCGGTACTGCTGGCCCAGTTGGACGGGGCCGGGAAGATCGATTGGTCCCGAGGGGCGGTTGATTCGTCCACCGTGCGGGCCCTGGGTGGGGGCACCGGAACCGGTCCCAACCCGACGGATCGTGGGCGCCCGGGCTCCAAGCACCACGCCGTCGTGGACCCGCACGGGATCCCGCTGGCCGCAGTTACGACGGCCGCCAACGTGCCGGACGTGGTGGCACTGCCGCAGGTGGCGGACGCCATTCCGGCCATGCCGGCGAAGGCCCGGGGGCGCCGCAAGCGTCGCCCGCGCCGGTGGTACGGGGATCGGGCGTACGACTCGGACCCGCACCGGCGGCGCATGCGCCGCCGCAACGTCGAGCCCGTGTTCGCGCGGCGCCGAACCGCGCACGGGAGCGGGTTGGGGAAGTACCGGTGGCCAGTCGAGCGGTTCTTCGCGTGGCTTCACGGGTACCGGAGACTGCGGCTCCGAACCGATTCGGACGTGACCATTCACAACGCCTTCCTCAAGCTCGCACTCGGCTGCATCTGCTTCGGATTCCTCTGACCTCATTTCGCCACCGGCTCTAAGCGCCCCTCCCTCCGCGCGGAAATCGCTCACGCTCAGCACCACCGGCGGGTGCGACGGGCACTGGTAAATCTTGACCTGTGTTTGCACCGCGACCAGCGGTTGCTGCGACGCCAGATACCGAATGTCCCACTGGTTGTACTGCGCGGTCTGTTCAATGTACGGGAGAAGCAGAGCGCCCCACGTCGCCCACCCGTCCGGTGGCTTACCAGCCTCGTCGTTTTCGGAGTTGTCCCCGATAAACGCCGGCGGCAAGAACTGATAGCTGTCGTGGAAGCTGTGCGTCGCCAGTCCGATCTGTTTAAGGTTGTTCTGGC
>DASWYH010001029.1:0-5379 GCA_036405095.1 Gemmata sp.
AACGCCGTCGACCAGATCACCCCCTACGTGCTCCAGGAACAAGGGGACTGGTTCGAGGACGAGATCACGTTCGTGCGCGGCGCTCTGCGGCCCGGCCAGAACGTGATCGACATCGGCGCCAACTACGGCACGTACGCGCTCTCGATGGCGCGGGTGGTCGGCCCGGACGGGCACGTCTGGGCCTTCGAGCCGGCCCCGGATACGGCGCGCCGGCTCGCCGAGAGCATCGCGGCCAATGGCTTTCGGCAAATCACCCTGGAGCGCACGGCCCTGTCGAACGTCCGGGGGGCGGGCCGGCTGTCCCGGAACCGGCAACCGGAACTCAACGCGCTGGTTCCCGCCGGCGGGCCGACCGACGCGGTCCAGGTGGCGACCCTCGACGACTGCCTCGACAAGTACGACTGGCACGAGGTCGCATTTGTCAAAATGGACGCCGAGGGCGAGGAGGGCAACATCCTGCGCGGCGGCGCCCGGTTCTTCGCGGAACGGTCCCCGCTCGTTCAGTACGAGGTCAAAGCCGGCCCCGTGCTCCGACTGGACCTGGTTCGCCAGTTCGCCGCGCTCGGGTACGCGCCCTACCGGCTCGTGCCCGGGCTCGGTGTGCTCGCCCCCTTTGACCCCGCTGCTCCCGTGGACGGGTATCTGCTCAACCTGTTCGGGTGCAAGCCGAATACCGCCGCGCGCCTCGCCGCTCGCGGGCTGTTGGTCGCTCCCGAAGTGGACACCGGCCCTTCACGCGCGTCTCTCGGGCACACGGCACCCGAACCGGTTCCCCAATACCGTTGGCGCGACGCCCTGGTCGGCCGGCCGTACGCAACCGCCCACGCCGACCGCTGGGAGCAGGGGGGCGGTCCGGCCCGCGAGGTGGCGGACGCGCTCGCCCTCTACGCGGCGAGCCGCGATGCCGCCCGCACCGCCCGCGAGCGGTTGCTCGCGCTGGGCGCCTGTTACGAACGGTTCCGTGCGCGGTGCGGATCCGAACCCGCCCCGCTGCGGCTGGCGAGTTTGGCGCGTGTCGCACGAGAATTCGGGGCCCGGTCCGTTGCCGTGGACGCGCTCCGCCGGCTCGACCACCTCACCGCATCGGCGGATCGGATCGAGCCCTCCGAACCGTTCCTCGCGCCGTGCGCACGTTTCGACACGATCGCCCCCGGAGCGCACTTCGGGAACTGGCTCCGGGCGGCCGCGCTTGAAGAGTTGGAACGCCTGGAAGCGTTCTCGTCGTTCTATTCGGGTGCCCACACGCAACGGCGCGTAGAAACCGCCCGGGACCTCGGGTTCGGGTGCGCGGAAATGGACCGCCGGTTGCGTCTGCTCCAGGCGGTTCGTTCGACCCGACCCACGGCCCCGGGTGAGTGACCCAACCAACCCGGCTCGGGCGTCGCGGTTCTGACTCCTTCACGATCGCCAAGTCGCAGGGTGCAGAAGCAGTGATACCTTCGCCCGCCCAGCTCTCAAGGGTTCCTGGCGGAGAAGCAGGAGATGCGGGACCAGTTCCGGCGGAACCACAACGGCTGCGGCTCGTTTTGTCCTTCCCGCAATTCCCGCAAAACGGCCCGCGACACCCACAATTCCTTGTGATTTCAGAGGCCACGCCACGGTTTGCGCCGTGACCTCCTCTGGTTTACGGCAGCATGTCTCTCGTTTGCGGAAGGGGCATCCCGGCCGTTCGGTGAAGAAACGGGGTAGCCGTTCGTCTTGGCTGAGCAAGGCGGCCCGCGGTTGCAGGATCGATTCGGCACCGCCGGGACGGTCCCAGTGCTTCTGCGTGCTCTTCACCCGGGCATTGACTTCGCCCTCCAACGACTCGACCAAACTGCTGGTCGTCGGTAGCCCGTTGCGCCGATACCGCGGGTAGTCCATGCGATCCCGATTATTCCCCAAGTAGCTCCGCGCCTGGGCCACCACCCGGCGCGGGTCCGTTCGCTCCTCGGCCGTCACCACCTCGCCCGGTGGGGGCTCGCCCAGACGCGCCTGCCACCGGTCCAGTTCCACCAGTACCTCCGCGACGCGGCCCTGCCAGCACGCCCGCATCCAGACCCAGTATTGGGACCAACCGGCGCCTTCATCGGCGCTCACCGCCGCGAGGTCGCAGTCGTCCCCGTGCTCCTCGTAGCTCTTGAACTGCTCGATGGGCTTGGCCCCGTGCTCCCCCTGGATCGGGGTCCCGCCCACGAAGCACACCCGGAACCCCAGCGCGTTGAGCACGTCGGCCGTGCGGGCGTGGTACCGGGACCCCTTCATCCGCTCGTGCACCAACCAGTTGAGGGGGCGCTGGAGGGGCCACCGCACCGACGCGGCCAGCCCCTACGGGGACGGGATCCCGGTCACCACTGAGGCCCCCTCGATCCCCGTTCGCACACCGCTCGCCACGCGCTGCACACGGTTCGCCACGCGCCCCAGTCGGGTCACCACGGCACCGGTCCGCCCGGCCGCGCCGCCGATCCGCCCGAGCACCCCGACACCGCCCATCACGGTGCCCGCCACGTCGACCCCGATGCTCACCGTGTTGAGCACGTAGTCGCTCGCCTTGAGCTTGTCACCGAACGTGGTCCCCTGATACGAGGTCCCCGTGAGCATCTCCAACCGCTTCACTTCCGAACCGAACCCGGGCAGGTTCGTGACCCCGGTCATGATGATGGCTTCGACCTGATCGAACCCACGTGCCCGATACCCGTCGAAGTTGAGCCGCACCCCGTGGGCCATGCGGTTGGTGGAATCGGTGCTCCAGTCCCCCGGGGCCTGGAGCCGACCGGTGGCGAGATCCCGTGGTGCCAGGTTCTCCCCAATCCCCAACGGGGTGAACCCGTAGGCCATGCTCCACAGCCCGGCCGCGATCTTCCCGCCCTCGTCGCTCCGGAACCCGAGACCCTGGGACACCTGCTGACCGAGCCGCTCGAAGAAGTCGTGCCCGAAAGGCTTCATGTTCTCGGCCCACGAGTCCGCCCCGGACCCGCCCACGTTGGGCAACGAGTTCCCGGCCACCGGGTACGGGTTGAGACCGACCACGCGCCCGCCCTCGGTCAGGTAGCGCCCCAAGTCCGGGTTGTACCACTGCCCCCCGAACATGGAGAGCCCGGCGTCCCGGTCGAACATCCGCCCACCCAGCTCGAACCGGTCCGACGCGGCCGACCCGGTGCGCGTGGCACTGAGCCCCGAGTACTCCACACGCTTGAGCACGGACCCGTCACCGCCCACGATCTGGAGCACCGACCCCTGACGGTCCGTCAGGTACAACTGCGGACCCGCCCACGTGCCCGTCGAGGTGTTCGCCCCAGCCGCCGTTGACGTGGCGGCGAAGGAACGGGCTCGGCGTCTGACCCGATGAGCGGATGGCTTGGAGAGCGCCGGGCGTGGCGACGACCTGACCCAACTCGAACTTCGGCATCGGTGAAACCTCTCGTGGTGAAGGAACTCACGGGATGCGGAACTATGGTCACTAATCGAAAAGCGAAATGGCTGGAAGTGAAGGACTGCGAGCAAAGCCGAGCAATCGAGTAAAGGTCAGTTCAGGCAGGAGGTGGACTTTGCTCGATTGCTCGCTGGGAGAAGTTCAGCCAACCGGTTTTCATTCACACTTCGGAGAATCTCGCTACCACTGACGCCAGCAACTCGTCGTCTGGAAGTGGAACGGGCATGGGTGGTCGGGCGATTGGGGTATCAAGAAGTGGATGGCTGACGGCTGGCGTATGACCAACCGTTTCTTCTCGGATTCGCTGAGTGGCGAGGATTTCGGCAGGAAACACTTGGAATGGCATTCGCCAAAATTCGGTATCTTCGTCTTCAAGTTGAGCAGTACGGTCACAGTGAAAATCGCACGCACGAAGTAGAGCGGCAGCAAGTGATTCGTCTTCGCTCCAGTGATTGATCACGTCTTGGTAGATGCCTAACCGCCGAAGCTGTTCTTGCTTCGGCGTTGCCGTATCCCCCTTCCAGATGGTGTATAGTCTCGCCATAAATGGGTAAAACGGCGAATCGTCCCACTCATCGAAGAACCCGAATCCATCGCTCGCATTTTTCAACATTAATTGACCACACCATTCAGCGAAGACATCGTCTCGGAAGGCGAAAGCCAGGGCAAGGCAGCGAGCGCCCTCGCCGTGTACGAGCGGGAAGTCGACACCGAGTCCTTCGGCCTGTGCCTGTAAGAACTGTCCGTGAGTAATGCGAAGGCTCCAACTGGAATAGGCGAAAGCAAGTCGAAGCCTACTCCAACCCTCATTATCTCCTTGAAGAATTGCGTAAGCTGCTGACTGATTCTCCCATAAAGCCATGTTGTCGAGACGGTTGGCGATATAGCCCGCAATGTGCGGGCCGTGCTGATGGAGTAGTTGTTTGAGTTCATTTCGAGGACGATCACGTTTGTACGCCACCGTATCGGGGCGCAACCACGACGCCATCTCTCGTATCTGACGACGTAAATCCCATTTTGCTTGGCGTGCCATGAACACTCGCTACTTGGGTCCTTTTGACTTCGAAGCCGTTGCCGTCCAGGAAGTATGGAAGATTGCCGAGGGGTCAATACCTGAGTTGGGGATTTTGACGATAATACCCTCGACGTTTCCAGAGTGCTTCTTGAGCAAGTCAGCGAGAGTGTCAGCGAATTCTTTTGTTCCGGGCGGCACAGACTTCCATTGCCTGAATTCAGTTTGCGCCCTTTGAATCTGAATCCGAGCGTATTCGAGCGGCCCCTTTTTCTGTAGCGCATCGAGCATGAAATTCGATGCGATCGAAGTCTTCATGTCAGCAACAATCAACAGTTTACCATCTTTGGAGAGGAATAGTCCATCAAGCCCGTGTCCACTATTGTTTTTCAATTGACCAACGTATTGGTATCCAAGATTTGTTTCGAGGTACTCACGCCCCATCGCTTCGCCAGCATCACCCATCTTCACACGGTTGCTGGCATGGATTCGATCCGGGCGCACCACATCTTCAATGCTCGTAATTCCTTTTGCTCTCGCTGCTTGGTGAACCTCACCGACAGTCTTGCCCACAATATTTGAACTGTGGTATGGGAAGCCCTTTGTGTTTTGCGCCAGGCGGTACGTGCCCTCCGGTGTCCGAACGATGACGCACTCGGCATTGTGTGCCCAGACGCTGAACCCCCACTCGTCGCAGCCGACGAAGTAGGTGTGGTCGTCCTCGACCTCCAGGTTGTACACGGTGTCGATGCGGCCCGTGTCCTCGATCCCTTCGACCTTCACCCACCCCGGGGCCATGAGGGCCAGTTCGTCGCCCGGCCTCAGCTCCTGGGCCGCGGTCCACCCCTTGTCCCGCACGAAGAACGGGTGCTCGCCCGTGGTCCCGATCACGATACCACCCGGGAGCGTCAGGTGGAATACCGGACCGATCCGCCGAAACACCCGCAGCACCCGG
>DASWYH010001030.1:0-3634 GCA_036405095.1 Gemmata sp.
GCCGTGCAACAGTAGCGCGGCGGCCACCGGTTTCGCGCCGTCACGAACCAAACAGATCTCCGCGTCGTCGGGGAACGCCCCCAGGATGGCCCGGAACAGCCCCAACCCGTAGACGGGTGAACCGAGGTCGCGCATGTTCTCGGCCAGCACGTCGTAGAACCCGTCGAGGCACCCGGTCGTGCCCCACGCGACCGAGAAGTTGCTCTTCTCGCCCTTCCGGATCTGGTTCCGCAACTTCGAGTCGAACCCCTTCCACAGCAATTCCGGAGTGGGCGCCAGTTTGAGCCGCATGTGAACTTTGCTGGTGATCGACGCCGTCAGGCTCGGGTGTGCTATCGGGGCCTCGTGGCGCAGTTCGAGGTGCCGCACGTTGAGTTCGTCGGCGAGCACCGCAGCGCGGCTGACCAGTTCGGTCTGGACCTCGGGCGTGTGCGCAACGACCCCGTTCGTGTTCAGGTACGGGAGGCTGACGAGGAACCGGCCAAACAGGACCGAGTCCACGCACGCGAGGGGGAGGAACCCCACGGTGCGCCCGCTCGCGGTGGCCTCGAGCGCGTAAACCTCGTGACCGAGCGCGGACCGCAGGATTTCGAGCCACAGCGGGTGCTTGCTGAGCGGCACCTCGGGCGCCGAGTGCCGCACGAACGCCGCGAGGTCCGCGGCCCGGCCGGCGATCGCGGCGCGCGGGTGCGCGGTCACGGCGAAGGGCGGGGGCATCGGAGACGACATGAGGCGAATCATACGAAGTCCCGGGCGGAAGAAGACCGCAGAGGGAGCGGCCACAAAAAGCACAACGGGCGGCCAGAGCAAAGCGGACCTTGAGCGCGGCCTGTGGCTGGTCCCCTTTTGTGCCCTTTGTGCCTTTTTGTGGCTCCGCTCTCGTCACCGTGTCAGCAGCTCGTCGTAGAGGCGCTTGAGGCGCTGCATCCGGGTCGCGAAACTGTACCGCGTTTCGACGGTGCGCCGGCCGGCCGTTCGGAACAGTTCCCGCAGCCCCTCGTTTTTCAGCAGGCCCCCGAGTGCGGTGGTGAGCCCTTCCAGGTCGCCGGGGCTCACCAGGAACCCGTTGCGCCCGTCCTGAACGAGCCGCGGCACCCCGTTCACCCGCGTCGAAACGACGGGCACGTCCAGCGCCATGGCCTCCAGGAGCACGTTCGGCAGCCCTTCACGGAGGCTGCTCAGGGCGAACACGTCCATCGCCTCGAAGTACCCGCGCACGTCGGCCTGCCACCCGGCGAGGCGCACCCGGTCGGCCAAGTCTAGTTCGCGAATCAGCCCTTCGAGCTTCTCGCGCTCGCTCCCTTCGCCCACGATCACGAGCCGCGCGTTCAGACCGCGCGAAACCAGTTCCCGAATGCTCCGGATCAGAACGTCGAACCCTTTCTCACCCGACAGGCGCCCCACGGCGCCGACGAGCAACCCGTCGTGCGGCAGGCCGAGCGCCGCCTTCGCCTCTTCGCGGGAGCACCGGCGGGTGTACTCGGCCGTGTCGATCCCGTTCTCCAAGAGCACGCAGTTCTTGGCCGGCACGCCGACCCGCAGGCACTCTTCGAGCAGATCGTCTGAAACGCAGATGACGCGCTCGTAGCGAGGGATGCAGAGCTGGTCAATGCGGTAATACAGCGGGGTGCGGCTCGTCTGCTGCACCCACCCGTGAACGGTGGTCACCAGCCGCATCGGCCACAGCCGCTTCAGTAACAGGCCGAGGGCGTTCGTCTTGTAGTCGTGCCCGTGCCATACGGTCACGTTTTCGCGCTTGCAGACGGCGAGCATCTGCGTGACGACGCGCCAGTCCCACGCGCCGCGGTCGGGGACGGAAACGAGCGGCGCGTTGTATTTCGCGGCCTTTTGCCTGAGCACCTCGAACCCGGGGTCGCCGGGCGGGTGCATGTACGCGCACACCATCCGGTAGCCGAGCGGTTCCAGAAAGCGCGGCGAGTTCAAGATGGTCTTTTCCGGCCCGCCCCCCGCGCCGGTGACCACGCGCGCGTCCAGCACCACCGGCGGGGCCGGCGGCTCGGGTTCGCGGTCGGTCTCGAAAGCTTCGGACAAGGGCGGGAACGGTTGGGTGAATGCGTCGGCGATGTCCACGGCGGATTGTGGGCTAGTGTAGGTCGGAGATTGCCGGCGCGAGAGGGGTCGCCCAGGCAATCAGGATTGTGCGAATATCGCGTCGACCAGCGGATGCAAACAGCGTTCCCAATGGTGGTGTTGCTCGACATATTGCCGGGCCGCAATGCCCAGTTGGCGGCGCCGGTCCGCTCCGGTGAAGAGTTCGGACACCCCGCTGACCCATTCTTGTGGGGTCGAAGCCGAGAGCAAGTGTGTACCCGGTTCCGTGTCCAGCGCCGCGAGCGCGGGCGGGGCGGCGACGACCGCTTTCGCCATTGCCATCGCTTCGAGCACCTTGTTTTGTACCCCACGGGCGAGTCGCAAAGGCACCACCACGACGCTCGAAGATGCTACAAACGGCCTGACATCCGGCACCTGGCCGATCACCGTCACCCCCGCAAGGGTCGCGAGCGATTGGACCGCCGGGGTCGGTCTGCGGCCGATGATGCGGAACTCGGCGGACGGGAACCGCGCGCGGATGCCCGGCCAGATGTCGCGGGCGAACCACACCGCCGCGTCCTCATTCGGGAGGTAGTCCAGGGCCCCGACAAAAGCGCACGCGAGCTGTTCCTCACACGCCGCCGGCGCGAAATAATCGAGATCGACGCCGTTGGTGGCAACGGTCGCGGCGCCAACATGAGTGAACGAGTCGTAAACCTGTGCTTCAGCGTGGCTAACAACGCTGGCCGCTCGGACGCGCCCGACGAGGGCGCGCTCCACCTTCCGAACGCGGGCCGATTCGAGCCGGTACAGCCACCTCTTCGGCGGGCGGCTCGCGGCGGCGAAGTCGCGCCACTTCTCGCTGTCCACATCAATGAGATCAACGACCGCGGGAACGCCCCGCAGCGCGGGGAGGCGCAGGTACGGCACCAGGGCCGACGACGACGCCACCACCGCACGGAAACCGGTTTCCTGCGCCCACAACGAAATCGTTTGGGCGAGCCGGGGCGAGCGAAACAGCCCTTCGGAAAGGCTGGCCCCGCTGAGCAGGCTCAGCCCCGCACGGAGCCACCGCGCGCGGGTCCCGACGGGCACGACGGCCACGCGCTCGCACAAGCCGCCGAGCGCGGCGAGGGTTTCGGGGGGCACCGGTTCGTCCGCGAGGCACCCGAGCCACACGCGCCCGCGCCGCGCCACCTGCCGGAGCAGGTGGTACGTGCGGATGCGGTCCCCCTTGTCCGGCGGGTACGGGACGCGGTGGGTCAGGTAAAGAACGCGCGGGAGCGACAACGGGTCGGACAAGCGGACACCGGCGGCCAAAGGAGTTGCTTGCCCGCGCCCTTGGCGGGAGAGGGCAGAACCGCGCGCTACGCGGGCAGAAGCACGGGCGCGGGGATCACGCCCGCAGGCGGCGCCACGATGTTCGCCAGGAACCCGTTTGCGACGGTACGGCGGCCCGGCAACAGGAACACCCGGCGGAGCGTGTTCGGCCCCGCCTTGCACGCCCGGAACAGCGTCGCGGCGAGCAGCCGGAGGTCGAGAAACAGGCTCTGGTTCTCGACGTAGTACAGGTCGTACACGA
>DASWYH010001031.1:0-7924 GCA_036405095.1 Gemmata sp.
TCCGGCAACCAACTGAGCGCACTGCCCGAGGCACTGGGGCGACTCACCGCGCTCACCACACTGAACCTGTCCGACAACCAACTGAGCGCGCTGCCCGAGGTGGTGACCAAGCTCACCGCGCTCACCACACTGAACCTGTCCGGCAACCAACTGAGCGCACTGCCCGAGGCACTTAGCCAGTTTCCTAGTTTGAAGCAACTTCTCTTGCACAAGAACGAAAGTCTCGCAATTCCGCCCGAAGTGCTTGGCGCGGACTGGGAGGAAACGAACACCCGCGGGAAATCACCCGCCGATCCGCAAGCAATACTTCGTTTCTATTTTGCGAGTAAGAACCAGGGGAGACGCCCTCTCGCGGAGGCCAAAGTGCTTGTGGTTGGGCAGGGATCGGTGGGCAAAACATCGCTCATCAAATACTGGCGCACCGGAAACGCCTGCGATGGCTCGGAAGAGAAGACCACGAAAATCGACATCACGCACCACATGCTTCCTTCTCTGCCGTGCCCGGACGGCAAAACGCAACTCGATATCGCGCTCAACGTGTGGGACTTCGGCGGCCAGGAGATTTACCACTCCACGCACCAGTTCTTCCTCAGCAAGCGCAGCCTGTACTTACTCGTTCTTGCTGCGCGCGACACCGAGGACCAGAACAACGTCAATTATTGGTTCCAGATGGCGAAGAGTTTCGGGGGCGATTCGCGAGTTCTCGTCGTGATCAACAAGAGCGATGAGCACCGACTCGACCTCAACGAAACCCGACTCCGCAAGGACTACGGCGAGCAGTTCGCAGGAGTCGTGCGAGTCTCCTGTAAACAACCCTTCGGGCGGGACGAGTTGACGGCCGCAATCCGCCAACAAATCGCCGGGATGAAGGACGTGTTCACCGCCGTTCCCGAATCCTATTTCACCGTCAAAACGGCTCTGGAGGAGAAAGCCAAAAAGGAGAACTTCTTGCCCTATGTGTCCTATGAACGGCTCTGCAACAAGCACGAACTCAAAGAGGCCATCGACCAGAAAACGCTCATCCGGTTCCTGCATGATCTGGGCGTAGTGCTGCAATTCGACGACCCCGACAGCCCGTACAAGTTGGGTGAAACAACGATCCTGAACCCCGACTGGGTAACCGCTGGCGTTTACGCCATTCTCAATAACGGCGAACTGGTGGACCGACGCGGCGTGCTGACCAGCGAACACCTCAACCGGCTGCTTGCGGACAAGAAATACCCGCCGGATCGGAAGTCGGTCGTCGTCGGAATGATGCGGAAATTTGAACTGTGCTTCGAGTTCCCCAGCGAAGAGGGGAAGAAATGGCTGGTGCCGCAGTTGCTTTCCGCGAACGAGCCTGAACTCGACTGGAGAGAAAAAGAGTCGCTGAACTTCCGGTTCAAGTACGGGGTGCTGCCGCCGGGTTTGGTGTGCCAATTCATTGTCCGCCGACACGGCAACCTCACCGCCAGGCCCACTTACTGGCGCAGTGGCGTAGTGCTCGATATTGATGGCT
Source organism: Gemmata sp. (assembly GCA_036405095.1). Classification (GTDB taxonomy): domain Bacteria; phylum Planctomycetota; class Planctomycetia; order Gemmatales; family Gemmataceae; genus Gemmata. The sequence continues at coordinate 1,499 of DASWYH010001031.1, forward strand.
GCCGGGTGCTCGTTCGGGGCGACACCGCCAAGGGTCAGGTATACATAACGGTGCAAGGACCGGTTCCCCGGCGACGGGCCGCGCTGGCCGTCATTCGCGACGAGTTCACGCGGATTCACAGCACAATGCCCGGCTTGCAGGTAGAAGCCCGTGTACCGCTTCCGGACGAACCCGAGGTGACGGTGAGTTATCAGTTCCTACTCGAACTGGAGCAGGACGGCGAGCAGTTTCACCGCCCGGAGGGGGCGAAAAAATCGTACCGCGTGGCCGACCTGTTGAACGGCATCAGCACGCCAGAGGAGCGCGAAAGGGTCCGCCGGGAACCCGACCGCACCGAAGAACGTCCGGAAACCCCGAAAGAAAAACCCAAAGAACCAGATAGCTTGGACCGAGCCGAGGAGAAGCTGAAAAAGGTCGATGGGCTCCTGAAGATTGTCGGCGGGATTGTGGCCGCGGTCGTTGCGATCATTACCGCAATCGTCGGTGCAGTTCGGGGTTGGTTCGGATGAGCCCATTCTGTGCCTCGGTCCGTTGCCCTTTCCTTCGCACGAGAGGGCACAGGCAGAAGAGGCGGAGGGCAGCCGGAACGCCGCGAAACACAAGCTCCGGTGTTGGTCCGCCCCTCACCCGGCCTCGAAGACTCGGCCACCCTCTCCCGCAAGGGGAGAAGGCCAAGGCCGATACCGTTTCGCTTTAACCGATGTGGTGCGCGGGCGCTCAACGGGTTGTGATTTCACGCACGGGTCTTGCGCTCGCGCCAGCGGTTGAGGCTCACGTTCGCAAGCAGTAGCGCCCCGATAAGCACGTACTGCATTTCCACCGGCACGTTGAACAGACTCACCCCGTTCTTAATCAGGATCAAGATCAGGACGCCCAGCATCGCCCCCACCACCCCGCCCTTCCCGCCCGACAAGCTCGCGCCGCCGATCACCACCGCGGTTATCACGTCGAGTTCGAGCTGCTCGCCGAGGGTCGCGTTGCCGCTGTTACTGTGAGCGAACATGATGACCCCGGCCCACCCGGTCAACAGCCCCGCCAGCGTGTAAACAAGTACCTTTGTGCGAACGACGTTCACCCCACACAATCGCGCGGTGGACTCGTTCGACCCGACCGCGTACAGGTGCCGCCCGAACACGGTCGTTCGGAGCAGAACCGCCGTCACCACCGCCAGCCCGACGAGCGACAACAGCCCCGGGTTGGTGAGCGACACCCGGCCCACGGTGTCCACCCACTCCGGACTACCACCCAGTGGAAACGGCAACGTCTTCCGCTCCGCGAGCCACACCGCCGCGCCCCGCGCAATGCCGAGCATCCCCAGAGTGGCAACGAACGGCGGAAGTTGCAACTTCGTCACCAGCAACCCGTTCCCCAAACCTACAAGCCCGCCGGCCAAAACTCCGCACGCGCACGCGACAAGAGAGTTCGCCGGGGACGGCCCCGAGCCGTGGTACATCGCAGTGTAGACGCGCATCGTCACGACGGTTACCAGCGCGACCGTCGCCCCGACCGACAAGTCAATGCCGCCGCTGATGAGCACCAGCAGCATCCCAAGAGCGACGATCGCGGGTATGGTGCCCTCGTGCAGCAGAACGCGCAGGTTCCCGAGGCTCAAAAAGGTTCCCAGGTCGCCTTTCAAGCCGATCAGCGCGGTGAACAGCACCAGCACCGCCACGAACCCGACCCACGGCCCCGCCGGGAGGGAAAACGCGGGCGCGGGTGCAGCAGACGAAGGAGAGGGAGTAGACATTGGCGGTTGATCGTTGTGGTTAGCGTTCGGATCGGTCCGGGCTTCCGGTCGCGGTCGCGATCACCTGTTCCGGGGTCCATTCCGCAACGGGCCTCACGGCCGACAGTTTCCCTTTGCACATGACCGCGAGCGTGTCGCACACGCCGAAAAGTTCGGGCAGGTAGCTGCTCACCACCAACACCGCCCTTCCGCTCGCGGCAGCGTCACCGATCAAGCGGTAGATGTCCGACTTGCTGCCCACGTCCACGCCCTTGGTCGGCTCGTCGAGGAGCAGCACGGCGGCGCGCTGGTGGAACAACCGGGCGATGGCCACCTTCTGTTGGTTCCCGCCGCTGAGTTCGCCCACGGCTTGATTCGCGTCGCGGAACTTCACCCCGAAGCGCGCCAGCGCGCCCCCGACCGCATCGCGCAGCCGCGCGCGGGAGAGGAAGCCGAGCGTGGCCCCTTCGTCGAGCCGGCTGAGGGCGACGTTGTCCGCAATGGAGAGGTCGAGGGCCAGCCCTTCCGTCTTGCGGTCCTCGCTCACCAGCCCGACCCCTTGCGCGATTCGCGCGCGCGGTCCGACGTGTTCCCCGCTGAACCCGGCAACGGTCACCCGGCCGGCGCGAACGGGATCGAGCCCGTACACGGCGCGAAGCAGCTCCGTGCGGCCCGAACCCACGATCCCGGCGACACCGAGAATCTCCCCCCGGCGAAGCGCGAGGGTCACGCCGTTCGGCACTTCTTCGCCGCACAGGTCGGTGAGTTCCAGAACCGGCGCGCCGATCTCGTGCGGGGTTCGCGGGTACTGTTCGCTCACCGCACGCCCGACCATCAGTTCCACGATCCGCTCGCGGGTGACCTCGCCGACGCGCCCGCGGCCCACCGCCCGACCGTCGCGGAGCACCGTGAACCGGTCGGCAACGGCTTCGATCTCTTCGAGGAAGTGGCTGATGTAAACGACTGTCACGCCCTTCGCCTTCAGCGCGCGAACCAACTCGAACAGCCGCTTGGCGTCCTCCTGGGTCAATGCGCTGGTCGGCTCGTCGAGAACCAGGAGCTTCACATCCGAGAGAAGCGCGCGGGCGATTTCGACCACCTGCCGACCCGCCGGGGAGAGGCTCGCAACGGGCGCTTCGGGCCGGATCTCGGGGTGACCGAGTTGCGCGAGCGCGGCAACAACCCGCGCGCGGTTCGCGCCGGTCGAGAGGAACCCGAATCCGCTTTGCTCCTGGCCGAGCGTGACGTTCGCTTCAACGGTGAGGTCCGGGCAGATTGCGAGTTCCTGGTAGATCATCGCGACGCCGCGCGCGCGTGCGGCCTGTGGCCCGGAGGGTCGGTACGGCGCGCCGTCGAGTTCCATCGCGCCGGCGTCGGGCTGTTCGGCGCCGCTGAGCACCTTCATGAGCGTGGACTTACCGGCCCCGTTCTCGCCCACGAGCGCGTGAACTTCTCCGGGGAGCAGTTCCAGATCGACTCCGCCGAGCGCGGCCGTCGGCCCGTAGCTCTTGCGGATGCCGGTGAGTCGAAAACGCGGGGTCATGCGAAGCACCCCTCCCCAACCCCTCCCCTAAGAAGGGAGGGGCTTTCAGCACGGACGCCACTTGTTGCACGATGACGGTTCAATTGACCTCCCCAGCCTTCACCCGAAGAAGGGAGAGGCTTTCAGCAGTCGGTTTCGGCGCCGCCGGGAGTTCTTCCATTCCCTTTACAGGAGAGCGCGCGAGGTCAGAGTTGCCGGTGGTGGGACTTCCGCGGCCCGTTTGTCGCGCTGCCGTTGGTTCTTCTCCCCCTCCCTTTTTAGGGGAGGGGGCTGGGGGGAGGGGTTCTTCCCCTACCGCGGTTCGAATGCGCGCCGCGACTTCGTGCGGGCGGGATTCGACCTCTTCGTTACCGAACCGAATCACACGAATGCCACGCGCGGCAAACGCGACCGTGCGCCGCTCGTCGTACTCGATTTGCGCACCGTGAACAGGTCCGTCCACTTCGACCACGAGAGCCGCCGCATGGCAATAAAAGTCGGCGATGTAACCGTCGATGACCTGTTGCCGACGGAACTGGAGCCCGAGCCGGTTGGCTCGAACGAGTTCCCACACAACCCTCTCCGTGGGGGTCTGTTCCCGGCGCAACTGCCGGGCGCGTGCTTTCTTCTCGTCCGCAACGCGCTGGCCGCGCACGATAAACCGTACCTGGCTTTCACCCCCTCCCCTCAGAAGGGAGGGGGCTGGGGGGAGGGGTTCTCTCATCGTTTCGGCCCCTTCCGCAGTTCCTCGGTGGTGCGCTTCGCCTGTGCGGCGGGGTCGTACAGCCCCAGCGTGAACGCGGAGTTCACGTTGTCCTTGGTGATGAGGTATTCGCCGGTGCTCTCGTCCATATCGCGCCGGCCGTTGTTGACGTCCTCCCCGCGCAAGGCCCGCACGCAGTACCACGTGGACATGTAACCCATGCGGTAAGGGTCTTGCAAAATGCTACCGATGATGTCGCCCTGCTGGATGGACTGGAGCAGCGGTTTGCTCGCGTCGAAACCCATCAACAGCACCTTCTGGTTCAAGCCCTGCGACCGCAGAACGTCCGCGGTGCCGGACGCGGACGATTCGTTCGGCGCGAAGATGCCGTCCACTTGGCTGCCGTACTGGAGGACGAGCGGTCCGGCCTCGCGCATCGCGGAATCGCGCGTCGCCCCGGCGTACTTGTCGGTCGAGAGCCACACCGCACCGGGGCAGATGTCCCTCACCTCATCCTCGAACCCGCGCTCACGGTCCTCGGTCGCCTGCGACCCGACCGCATAACGGAACAGGATCAACTTCGGGTTGTCCTTGCCCCGGTTCTTGAGTTCGCCAATGAGGTAACGGGCGGCGAGCCGCCCGCCGTTGTAGTTGTTCGTCGCGACGTACTTCACGAAGTGGTTCGGGTCGTCGAGGCCCGAATCGATGATGACGACCGGCACGCCCGCGTCCGCGGCCCGTTTCACGCACGCGGTCATGGTGGCGCTGTGCTGCGGCGCGAGTACGATCCCGTTCGCCCCGGTGGCCGCCCGGCGGTCCACGATCCGGATCTGTTCGAGGGCGTCGCGCTCGCGGAGCGGGCCGTCAAAAATGATCCGAACCCGTGTCCCGTCTTCGGCTTCGAGGTCCGCCGCGCACCGCAGGGCGCCGCGGTGAACCGACTGCCAGTGCTCGTGCGTCAGCCCCTTGGGGATGACCACGATCGTGTACTGCTCCGCCGGGCGATCGCACCCGAACGCGAGCGGAAGCACGGCTGCGAGCAGCCAATAAAGGTGAGCGCGCGACATGGGAGCCCTGGGAGAGTGTTCGGTGAGGGTACGCGCTCGCCCGCCGCGGGTCAAGTTGCTGGCGCGCAAGAGTCGATACAACGCCAGTAGACACGCGCCCTTTGGGTCAGGGGCTCGCGCCCCGGGCCGGGGGCGACCGAATTCCGCCGAGCACCCCGAGAGAAGGCCGACCCCCGTGCCGCCCGAACAGCCGCCGATCAACCTGATTCGCGTGTTCGACTTCTACGTCACGCTGATGTTCGTCATCAGCATGGTGCGCCGGTGGGACGTGTACGTCAACGCGATCCGCATCCTGATCGGGGTCCGCGGGCGGTGGCCGAAGCTCATCGCGCGGCTGTCCGAGCACAGCAGCCTGATCCTGAACCGGTCGTTCTTCCGGCCCGCGCTGCTCGCGCTCGCGCTCACCGTGGTGCAGCTGATCGTCTCGCGGGTCATCTTCCCGCGCGCGCGACTCACCGGCCCCCAGGTGCAAACCGAGTGGTGGTGGGTGGTGCTCATCTGCCTGCCACTCATCCCGATGCTCGCGGTGGACCTGTACTTCGTGATCCGCGTGGGCAAGTTCGACCACAACGAGACGGTGAAATACTTCGACCAGGCCGAAACGTGGCTCGGGTGGAAGGGGCCTCTCGTGCGCGCGGTCACGTTCGGCATCGTGGACCCACAGAAGATGGTCGATGACGAGGTGCGGAAGAGCCTCCAGGGTTACCGTTCGACGCTCAACGCCTCGCTGTGGTGGGTGTCGGTGCAGATCGGCCTGCGGTTGCTCTTCGGGCTCACGCTCTGGACGGTTTGGGTGCTGCACAAGTTGTAAACTGCTCTCTGTCGCCCGCACCGGAGGCACCCGCGATGGCCGAAGACCTGCGTTCCGCGCTGAACCACGCTCTCTGTGACGAACTCGAATCGGCGCTGTCGCGCATCGTCCACTGCGTGAACCAACTCAACGAGTCCCAGGTGTGGTGGCGGCCCCCGGAGGGCACGAACGCGATCGGGAACCTCATTCTGCACCTCACCGGCAACGTCAAGCAGATGGTGGTGACCAACCTCACGGGCGCGGCCGACACCCGCGACCGCCCGGCCGAGTTCGCCGCCCGCGAAGCGGTCCCGAAAGACGAACTCGTCGCCGGCCTCGCGGCAGTTGTCGCCCAGGCGCGTGAGGCGGTCACGAGCGCGAGCGATGCGAGATTGGTTCAGGTCCGCAAGGTGAACAACAACGACTGGACCGGCATTCAGGCGGCGGTGCGGAGCATCAGCCACTTCCGCGGGCACGCGCAAGAGATCATCCATATCACGCGCACCGTCCTCGGCGCCGCGTACCAGTTCGCCGGGCCGCGCTGAGAATTTGAGCGCTGAAAAGCCCGTTGCGCATGGCGCAGACCCGTCGCGCTTCACACTTGCAGCACGCCGGTTT
>DASWYH010001032.1:0-6583 GCA_036405095.1 Gemmata sp.
CGGATGTGCCGCGACGCGCTCCGCGGGTCGCGCCCGGACATGGCCGCGCGGCTCGCGGGCGTGATCCCCGAACCGCCGCCCCCGCCGCCGAAGCCGCACACGCACAACAAGCGCGTGATGTTCACCTGTCGGCCCCACGAAGAGGCCGTGAGCCTGTACCACTACCGCCCGCCGTTCGGGCTGCACGCCTACGACCCGCGGTTCCGCGACTCCGCGCACAAACGCTCTGTGGCGTAACGGTTGCTCGTTGGCACGCCGCCTGCGTACAATGAGTAACCCGTACTCGGAGACACTGGGATGAGTTACCTCGTTGACGGTTACCACCGCGAAACCGTTGCATCGGCCCCCGTCAGCGTGCGGACGGCCTTTATTCGCCGCACCTACGCGCACCTCGCAGGGGCGATTCTGGCTTTTGTGGGGATCGAGGCGGTACTTCTCGAATCCGGTATCGGTAAGGACATTGTGAGGTCGCTGTTCGCGACCGGCGGGAACCTCGCGTGGCTCGGGTTGATGGTGCTGTTCGTGGTCGGCGGGTTCGCGGCGCAGATGATGGCCCGGTCGCGGCAGTCGGTTGGAGTGCAGTACGCCGGGCTCGCGCTCTATGTGATGCTCGAAGTGGTCATTTTCCTCCCGATCCTGATCGTTGCCACTCAGGCCCCCCAGTACGCGGGCAAAGCGTTACCCCTCCAAGCCGGAATCGTTACCCTCGCCGCGTTCGGTGGGTTAACGGCGGCGGTGTTTCTTTCGGGCAAAGACTTCTCGTTCCTCGGGCCGGTCCTCTGGGTCGGCGCGCTCCTGTCGGTGGGGGTGGTGTTCGCGGCGGTGATCGGCGGGTTCAGTTTGGGGCTGGTGTTCGCGGCCCTCATGGTGGCGCTCGCGTGCGGGTTCATCATCTACGACACCTCGAACATCATTCACCACTACAGCACCGACCAGCACGTGTCGGCCGCGCTCCAGTTGTTCGCGTCGGTGGCGCTGCTGTTCTGGTACGTGCTCCGCATCTTCATGAGCGCGAGCAGCGACGATTAGCGCTACCCCTGGGACCGCGGGCATCTTGCCCGCCGCTGCCCTGAGTGGGGTTGCAACACGTTTCTGGGCGTGGTTGGGTGTGAGCGGTCGGGATTGTGGCTCCCCTTTCGATCGCGCCTTCTTGGGTGCAACGAGCGGCCGGACAGGAAGTCTTCTTTTCGATTGCGCGTCTTCTTGGGTGCGACGAGCGGCCGGGACGGCCGCGGCCCCAGGAAAACCCGTGTGTACGGCCGGGAAAAATCCCCGGCCGTCGTGCGTTAATAACAGCACCGGGCCGACGAGCGCGGTGGCACAAAACTTGTGGGCCGTGTAAATTAGCGGAACCGCTGAGCCACCGCGAGGGAGCGAAATGAGTTCGGAAACGTCGGCCCCCGGTCCGACCGCGCCCCCGGGCACGGTCCTGAAGCTCCCGCAAACAGATGCGGGCGATGAGACGACCGTCTTCATCGAAGCGGAGGCCGAAACCGTGTTCACGCTGACGCCCGCAAAAGTGGCCCGTGTCGACGAGCCCCGTATCGCGAGCTTCGTCGAAACGCACCGGCTCAACGGTTACGTGGACGCGGCCGTTCACCTCGCCCGCGAGTGCTTCCCGAACGCGAAGAACATCACGCTCGAAATGTTCGGCGAACCGGGCGAGTACGGCGAGCGCCTGTACCTCGAAGTCGCGACCCGCGCCGGTGTGGACGAGGTGCTCCACCAGCGATCGGCCTTCGTCACGCGGTGGGTCGCCACGACCCCGCCGTGGGTGACCGACCTGATGGGCATTTCCACCGACCTCCGGTAGGCGCGCGCATGGACGGTCGGCGGCTCCTCGAACTGGCGCAGAAACTCGTCGACGGCGTCGCCACCGGCACCCCGCTGACTGGCGGGGACGGGGCGCCCGAGTGCCGGAGCGCGATCAGCCGGGCGTACTACGCGACGTTCCTCGTTGCCTCCGCGCTCCTCGACCGAATCGGTTTCGCGGTCCAGAACTCACCAGCCGCACACGCGGCCGTTCAGTACGCGCTGAACAACAGCGGGGACGCCGCCCTTCGTGCGGTCGCCAGTGACCTCGATTCGCTCCACAGGGACCGCCGGCGCGCCGACTACGACCCGCGCGACAAAAGCGCCCAGCAGCGCGCGAAAGCCGAAGAGGCGACCCAACTCGCGGCCCGTATCATCGCCCGTTTGGACGAGGTGCGCGATGCGGCAGCACCGGAGCGCCTCGGCGCGATCGCGAGCGCCGTTTCCGTTTGGCTCAAGGGCGCCAAATCGGCCGGGCTGCGCCAAAAGTCAGGCGCCCATTGAGGCCCGGGGCCGCGCAGATGTAGGTGAGGACAGGTTCCGAGTATTCGCCCCCTCGCCCTTGGCCTGAGGGCCAAGGGGCCTTCCTTTTTCGCGATCCGGCTCGTCGGCACGGGGCCGGTCCTGTCGCTCCGTAGGTCGCTTCGCCTCACTCGTCTTTGGTGGCCAACTCGAACAGGTGCCGCGCGGCGCGCCCGCTGATCTCACCGTGCTTGAGCAACTCCGCCGCGATCAGCTCGACCGCTTTCCAGGTGCCCTCGTCGGCGAGCATGTACTCGACCTTGGCGAGCATCCGCTGCTCGTAGCGCTCGACCTGTCGGTCGGATTTGCGCTCCGCGGCGAGCCGCCGCACGAAGCGCAGGTCCTGCGCGGCTTCTTCCGTCGCGTAGGTGCCGGTGTGCCGCGCCTCCGCGGCGAACCCGCCCAGCGCGATGAGGATCTCGCGCTCGATCCAGTCGTCGGTGGGCTTCGCGGCGCCCTTCGTGAACCGCACCTCTCCGAGGCGCTCGCGGTTGGGCCGCACCGTCACCTTGTGGATCGTGCGCCCCAGTGCCAGCGCGATAACCGCGTGCCCGGCCTCGTGGTAAGCCGTAACCGCGTCGTGGATCGGTTCCATAGTCACCACTTTATCCGAAAGAGCGGGCGAAGGAAGTCGCGAGGAGCAGCCCATTGACGCGGCGCCGCCGGTCGCGAGAATTGGCACACCGCGACCGCGCGGCTCCCGCCCTCCACTCCCTCCCAGGTGTTCCCAATGTTCCGCTCGCTCCTCGCCGGCCTGCTCGCCGCCGGTCTGGTGGTTACGGCCGGTTTTTCGGCCTCGACCGCGCAAGACAAAGAGAAGAAGGCCCCGGCCAAGAAAGCGCGCATCGCGATTGCCGAGCCGAAAGACGCGGCCAAAGACCCGGACTTCGCCATCCAGGGCGAGTACGAAGGAAAAATGACGCTGAACTCCGGAGACAAAAAGGTCGGCGCGCAGGTCATCGCGCGCGGCCTCGGCGAGTTCGACGTGAAGGTGTACATCGGCGGGCTCCCGGGGGCCGGCTGGGACGGCAAGACCGTGATGAAAGCCACCGCCAAGCGGGACGGAGACACCGCGACGGTGGCCGGCGCGAACCTCAGCGGGAGCATCAGCGGCGGCAAACTGGTCCTCAAAGACGGAATGAAGATCGATACCACGCTCGCCCGGGTGGAGCGCAAGTCGGACACGATCGGGAAGAAGGCCCCCGAAGGGGCCGTTGTGCTGTTCGGCGGCCCCGGGGACGAGAAGAACTGGGCCGGCGGCAAGTTGGTCACCCTCTCCGACGGCAAGTTCCTCGACGTGGGCGTGAAGAGCAAGCAGAAGTTCGGCGCGTTCAAGGCGCACGTCGAGTTCCGCCTGCCGTGGATGCCGAACAGCACCGGCCAGGGGCGCGGGAACAGCGGGGTGTACTTCCAGGACCGGTACGAGTGCCAGGTGCTCGACAGCTTCGGCTTGAACGGCGAGAACAACGAGTGCGGCGGCATCTACACGCAGCACAAGCCGAAGGTGAACATGTGCCTGCCGCCGCTGGTGTGGCAGACCTACGACATCGAGTTCACCCCGGCGCAGTTCGGGGCCGACGGCAAGAAGACCAAGAACGGCCGCGCGACCGTGTACCACAACGGGGTGAAGATCCACGACAACATCGAGTTCCCGAAGGAGTGCCCCGGCGGCCAGAAAGAAGCGCCCGAACCCGGCCCGTTCCAGTTCCAGAACCACGGCGACCCGGTCGTGTACCGCAACGTGTGGGTCGTTGAGGTGAAATGATGACCCGTTGAACCGCTGGCGTGTGCCTGCCGGCGCACGCCAGCGGTTCGACCCAACACAGGCGCTCCCCATGTCGCGCTTCCTCTCCCTCGTCGCGCTCGCACTGGGCGCCGCTCCGGCGATCTGCGCGGAGAAGATGAACGTGCTGTTCATCGTGTCCGACGACCTCACCAACAACACGCTGGGCTGTTACGGCAGCAAGGTCGCCAAGTCCCCGAACATCGACAAGCTCGCGGCGAAGGGCGTGAGGTTCGATCGAGCGTACTGCCAGTTCCCGCTGTGCAACCCGTCCCGGGCGAGCTTCCTCACCGGGTTGCGGCCCGACACCCTGCGCGTCTACGAGAACGCCACCCAGTTCCGCAAGAACCGACCCCACGCGCAGAGCCTGGGGCAAACGTTCCAGAAGGGCGGGTATCACGTCGCGCGCGTCGGGAAACTGTACCACTATGGCGTTCCGGCGCAGATCGGCACCGACGGGCTCGATGACAAGCCCTCTTGGGACCGGGTGACCAACCCGCGCGGGCGCGACAAAGACGACGAAGAAAAGGACCTCATCTTCTCGCTCAACCCGAACGCGAAAGGGGCCGCGCGCTACGGCGGGACGCTCAGTTGGCTCGCCGCGGAAGGCACCGACGCCGAACAGACCGATGGCAAAATCGCGGACGCGGTCATCAAACAACTGGAGGAGAACAAGGGTCGCCCGTTCTTCCTCGCGTGCGGCTTCTTCCGGCCCCACACGCCCTACGTCGCGCCGAAGAAGTACTTCGACCTGTACCCGGCGGAGAAACTCGAACTCCCGAAGGTGCCGGCGGACCACTGGAAACAGCACCCCGCCCCGGCGTTCGGGAGCTACAAGAAGGAGCAAGACAAGCTGACCGACGAGCTGCGGCGAAAAGCGCTCCAGGCGTATTACGCTTCGTCCGCGTTCATGGACGCGCAGGTCGGGCGGGTGCTGGACGCGCTCGAAAAGCTGAAGCTCGCGGACAAGACGATCGTGGTGTTCATCAGCGACCACGGTTACCACCTCGGCGAGCACGGGCTGTGGCAGAAGATGAGTCTGTTCGAGAACTCGGCCCGCGTGCCGCTCATCATCTGCGACCCGCGCGCCCGGGGGAACGGTGCGGCGTGCTCGCGCATTGTGGAACTGGTGGACCTTCACCCGACGCTCGCGGACCTCACCGGGCTACCGGTGCCGGGCGGCAAGGACGCGAAGGTTCCGACCTTGGACGGCAAGAGCCTGAAACCGCTCCTCGCCGATCCGGTCGCCAAGTGGGACAAACCGGCGCTCACGCAGGTGAGCCGCGGCACGCCGACCGCGACCGGCGAACCGACCGGCAAGAACCCGTGGTTCATGGGGTACAGTGTGCGCACCGAGCGCTACCGCTACACCGAATGGGACGGCGGGAAAAAGGGCGCTCAGCTCTACGACTACTCCACCGATCCCGGCGAACTGAAGAACCTCGCCGAAGACCCGAAACACGCGGACGTCGTCAAACAGATGAAAGCGCTCCTCCCCGCGCCGAAGAAGTAAAACGGCCCGCAGGTGGCGCCATTCTTGAGGACCCCGAATCATGCTCCGCTGCCTCTCCGCTCTGGTGCTCACCTGCGCGCTCGTGGCCCCGGGCCGCGCCGCGCCGCCGAACGTTGTGCTGATCGTCGGCGACGATCAGGGCTGGACCGATTACGGGTTCATGGGCCACGAACACATCAAGACCCCGCACCTCGACAAGCTCGCGCGCGAGTCGCTCGTGTTCAAGCGCGGGTACGTGCCGAGCAGCTTGTGCCGCGCCAGCCTCGCCACGATGATTACCGGCCTGTACCCGCACCAGCACAAGATCACCTCCAACGACCCGCCGCTGCCGAAGGGCCTCACCGCCGGGCAGGCGAACAAGGACGAGGGCTACCTCAAGCTCCGCGCCGAGATGGTTCGCACCTTCGAGAAGGCGCCCAGCCTCCCGAAGCTGTTGGAGAAAGAGGGGTACATCAGCCTTCAAGCCGGGAAGTGGTGGGAGGGCAACGCCTGCCGGTGCGGCGGCTTCACGGACGGGCTGACGCACGGCGATCCGCTCAAGGGCGGGCGCCACGGCGACGAGGGGCTGAAGATCGGGCGCCAGGGGCTGCAACCGGTGTTCGACTTCCTCGACAAGGCCAAGAAGGAGCAGAAGCCGTTCTTCGTGTGGTACGCGCCGATGATGCCGCACCAGCCGCACAACCCGCCGGCGCGGCTGTTCAACAAGTACAAGGACAAAACGAAGTCCGAGTTCGTTGCCAAATACTGGGCCATGTGCGAGTGGTTCGATGAGACCGTCGGCGACGTGCTCGCGAAGCTCGAAAAGAACGGCGCCGCCGAGAACACCATCGTGATTTACCTGCACGACAACGGCTGGATTCAAGAAGAGAGGTCCGCGAGCTTCGCGCCCCGCTCGAAGCGGTCGCAGTACGACGGCGGGCTGCGCACACCCATCCTCATCAAGTGGCCGGGGC
>DASWYH010001033.1:0-3495 GCA_036405095.1 Gemmata sp.
GGGAGCGACCGGGCGCGGGCCGGGGCGTTTACGGGCGATCCGAATCTTAGTGCCGGAACAGGAACTCGCGGGTGTTGACGAGCGCCCACACGAGGTCCTCCCACGCCTTCCTCTTGTCTTCGCGCTTGGTCACGTGTTCGAGCGCGATCTTCTTCTCGTCCTCGAACGGCGCCCGCCCGAGCGCCGCGTAGTAGAGGTCGGTCAGGATCTCGTCGTTCGACTTCTTCGCGGCGAGCAGCTTGCCGAGCCGGTTGTTCGCGTTGCGGACCTTCTCGTTCACGGTCGGGCCGTTGATGAGCTGGAGCGCCTGCGCCAGGTTCCCGTCGCTCTCGCGCTCGCACTCGCACGCCAGCTCGCGGGCGGGCTGGCCGAACGCCTTCAGGAACGGGTGGTTCACCTCGCCGTCGGGCAACTGGATCGCCCGCGTCCCGGCGGGCAGCCCCGCGAACTTCTCGGGCACCCCGGTGAAGTCGCAGATCGCGTCGAGGAGCTGCTCGGCCGTCAGCAGCTTGGTGACCGCGTGCGAGAAGTACTTGCCGTCGTCGCGGTTCGAGTCGTTCGGTTGCGCCGAGAGCTGGTACGTGCGCGACTTCATGATGGTCTTCACGAGCCGCTTCATGTCGAACTTGTTCTGCGCGAAGTCCTGCGCGAGTGCGTTGAGCAGCTCGTCGTTGCACGACGGGTTCGATTCGCGGAAGTCGTCCACGGGGTCGACGATGCCCTTACCCATCAGGTGGAACCACACGCGGTTCACGACCGACTTCGAGAAGAACGCGTTCTCCGGCGACGTGAGCCACTTCGCCAGCACGGCGCGGCGGTCCTCGCCCGGCTTCACGTCGGCGTCGCCGGTGCCGATGTACCGGGGCTTCATCTGCTTCCCGGTGCGCGGCTGGTTCACCTCACCGTCGCGGCTCACGAACACGACTTCGGCGTGGGGGGCGTTGCCCGGGGGCTTGGTGCCGATGACCGGCGCCGGCTTGGTCTTCACGCGGGCGAACCACGCGGCCATGCCGTAGTAATCGTCCTGTGACCAGCGCTCGAACGGGTGGTTGTGGCACTTGGCGCACTGCATCCGCACCCCGAGGAACAGTTGCGCGGTGGTTTCGGCCAGCGCGGTGGGGTCCTTGGCGATGCGGTAGTAGTTCGCCGGCGGGTTCGCATAGGAGTCGCCGTTCGCGGTGACGATCTCCTGAACGATCTGGTCCAGCGGGGTGTTCTTCTGGAAGTGTCCGCGGAGCCACGCCTGGAACCCGTAGCTGCCCTTCACCTGAATCGTTTTGCGGCTGGACCGCAGCACGTCGGCCCACTTGAGCGCCCAGAAGTCGGCGAACTCGGGCGTGTCCACGAGCGCGTCGATCAGCTTCTCGCGCTTCTTGGCGTCCTTGTCGGCGCGGAACGCCTTCGCCTCTTCGGAGGTGGGCATCCGGCCGATGCAGTCCAGGTACGCGCGGCGCACGAACTCGTGATCTTCCGCGAGGTCCGAAGGCGCGATGCTCATCTGCTTGAGCTTGGCGAACGTGTGGGTGTCCACGAAGTTCGTTTCGGGCGGGTTCGGCCACACGAACCCCTCGCGCGGTTCGAGGTACGTGATCCGCACCGCGATCAGCTCTTCGAGGTAGCGGGCCAGGATGGCCACCTCGCCCGCGCGCTTGAACTCGACCAGCCCGGTCGGGCTCACGTCCGCAATCGAGGGGTCGCTGCTGCTGAAGTTCGTGAGCCGGGTCACGTCCCGTTTGGAGCTATCAGCGAACGTCGCCAGGACGGCGAGCTGCTGCCACTTGCTCGGGGCCTTCAGGAGCCGGGCTGCGGGGGTCACTTCGACCTTCTTGACCGGCGGCAGGGCGGCGGGGTCGTCCTTCAGCCCCTCCGCGAGCCACGCGCTCACCATCTCCCCGGGAACGCTGGTCAGCCCGAACCGCTGGCCGCCCTCGTGCGGCACCGCCCCGACGCCCTTGAGCAACAGGAGGCTCTGCTCGGGGCTGTGCTTGCCGGTGCGGCGCCCGAACTGGTCGCGCGTCAGTTGCAAATAATCGGCGGCCGGGTCGAAGCCGCGGAGCGACAGCTTGAACCCGTTCTTGCCGCTCGGGGTGCCGTGACACGCGCCCATGTTGCACCCGCCGACGTTCATCGCGGCGATCACGTCGCGGCGGAAGCTCACCGGGGCCGGCTCCTCCATCCCCTCGACCTTCACCGGCACGCGGACCTCTTTTCCGTTCGCGCGGACGACGACCGTTGCGGTGCCGTTCTTGGTGGGCCGCAGGTACGCGCCTTCTTGGAGCTCGACGACGCCCGCGGGTTCGACCCGGGCTTCCACCACGCCGGTGAGGTCGCGGGCGGAGCCGTCCGCGTAAGTGCCGCTGACGATGAGCTGCCTGGCGTCGCGCACGCCACTGAGGGCCACGGTCGCCGGGCTCACGTCGATGCTCGCGGGCTGCCCGATAATGGCTTTTCGCTCAGCGGGATCGACCGGCGGGGCCGCGAGCGCCGCGCCCGGGGCGGCGAGCACGGCGGCGGCGAGAACCAATCCGAACCGGCGTGCGCAAGCGGACGCGGGGTGACGTGTGCGTGTGACGGTGAGCGGCATGAGTGTTCCTCGCGAAGGAGTGCGAGCCGGGCCAGGGGCCGGGTGGGTAGGTGCGTTCAAGGGGGGCTGTTGGGGCCGGCGGGACCGAATTCCGTTGCTTCCAGCGGTTACGGGCGTTGGGCGGGTTGGTCATTGTTTCGGGCGGGGCAAAGGGCGGAGCGTGCTCCGAACTCCGGTGCCCGCTTCTCGCTTTTCTGCCCCACGGCTCACCGCCCACTAACTACCGAAAGCAGGAGTCAATGGCGCTGCGTGCGGTCCGAACCCCGGGCCTTCTGTTCGCGCTGTTGACGACCGGCCGCTGACTACGGGACGTTCTTGGAACTAGCATAAACCGCCCGGACGCACTCTGCGAGAGGAAAACCGAACAGATTCGCCGGCGGGAGCGGGGCGCGGTGTAACCGAATCGGTCCACGAGCGAACGGGAGCGGTCCCCCGTCAGCGGCACGTATGCGCGTGCCCGGTGAGAATGTCACCTTTTAACGAGTCGCGACCGCAAGGGAGCGGTCGCGGCTCGTCGGGAATGGGGAACCGCCAGCGGTGCGTTCTGGGACTCATTCCGTGAGTGTCGCGGAACCGCTTCCGGCACGCCAAATTTGGGCGCGGAACCGTTCGCCCGTGCCACCGCGGCCGGTGGCCCCGCGCCCGGTTCAGAACAACCGGCCCTGGCCGTTCGCGTCGGCCGGCGGCTGGAACCGCGAGCAGTCGTAGGCCGGTAGCCCGGCGTCCAGATCGTACCGCCGCGCGAACACCCGGAACAGTCGCCGCACGAGCCCGGCGTACTCGCCCGTGCCGCACATCCGCTGGGCGAACGAGCTGTCGTTGAGCCGCCCGCGCCGGGTGTCCCGCACCCGCCCCGCCACGCGGTCGGTGCGGTCCGGGAACGTGCGCCCCAGCCAGTCCAGGAACACCGG
>DASWYH010001034.1:0-4932 GCA_036405095.1 Gemmata sp.
AGCTGTGGGTCACGAGGCGCGCCGGTTCTGGAGAGCGGCCCCGCCATCCGATCGCTGGGTGAGCGAGTTGGATGAACTTATCCGCCGTTGAGAGGGCAGGGAAGTATTGTGCCCGATCCCGGGGCACACAAGCTACAACTCGCCCAATTGTCCGGGCGATCTCGCGGCCCGCGCCTTGGTTGTGTTCAGGGGTGCGGAATTCGCGCCGTCCCGGAAGCTCGGTCGGGCTCTAGTGCTTGGCGGGTGTGTGTGGCATGGGGCAATTGCGAAGTCCGGTTTTGAGGCAGCGGCCGTCGGTACGGGAAGGGGGCGTTGCACGCTCGGCCGGGGCTCGGGGTTGTGGCACCCGAGAGCGAATACGAGCGCGAGGGTGACGAAAGAGCGCATGAGGCACCATTGCTGAAGGGATTGGTCCGAAGGGATCGGAGATGCGCGGGGAGATTGGCGCACGGGCAGGAAAGAAACTGTAGCGTGCGCGTGATGGCGCTGCACGTTGTTCGGTGCAAAGCTGGCACCGGACACGGTGCGCGGCGGACATTTCCGTGGGCCAAAATGAGGTCCGGCCGGATTCCTCGTTCCGGGCCTGAAATCGCGTGCCACGATTCTCGATTCGATTCTTGACCTCGTTCCGAGAGCGGGGCCAAGATGAACGAGTGCTGTCGCTTGGACGACGCGCAACCTGTACCGACGTACTTCAGGACACTGCTTCGAGGCCGCTCTCGGCCCATTGCTCCGATCCTCTCGCCCGTAACGAGCCCGTCCGCACCCGAACCGGTGGAGTCCGTGAACCTGACCGTTCTCCAGAAAGGGTTGATCCTCGTTGCCCTTCCGCTCCTGTTTCAGCTCGTCTTCGTGTTCGCGGTCGTCCGGCTCCAGCGCGACCACATCGAAGCCGAGCGCCGGGCCGCGCACACCAAGGACGTAATCACCCAGGCGCACGAGGCCCACACGCTCGTCAACGAGGCCCGCGTCGGGACCCAGGGGTACGTCATCACCACCGAGGCCAGGTTCGCGGAACCATACGAGCGCGGCGCCCGTGAGCTGCCCGACGCGCTCGCCGCACTGCTGGGGGCGGTTCAGGACAACCCCGGGCAGACCGCCCAGGCCCAGAAGGTCCTCACCACCGCGACCGCACTGGTCGAATGGTTGGGTGGCGTCTTGCGCCTGGTACGGGACGGGGCGCGGGATGCCGCCGCCGCCCAGATCCGGACCGGGGCCGGTTACGGCCGCATGGAAGTGTTCCGAAAGGAGTTCGCAACGTTCCTGGCCGAAGAGGAGCGCCTCGACCGCGAGCGCCAGGGCGCTGTGGAGCGGTCGCGGCGGCAGCTCAACATCCTGTTCGTGGTCGGCGGGCTCGCGGCCGTGGGCTCCACCGTGTTACTCGCCGGCGCGTTCCGCCGGGGCATCGCGCGCCGGTTCGCCGCGCTCGAATCGAACGCCCGGCAGTTGGCGGCGGGCGGGCCGTTCCCGCCGCCGCTCGAAGGGGGCGACGAGGTCGCGAGGCTCGATCGCGCGTTCCGGGACATGGCGGCGGCCCTGATCCGGGCGTCCGACGCGATCAAGGATCTGTACGATCACGCCCCGTGCGGGTACCACTCGGTCGATGCGGACGGCGCGATCGTTGCGATCAACCAAACGGAACTCCGGTGGCTCGGGTACGCGTCACCAGAGCTGGTCGGTCGCGTCCGGTTCGTGGACCTCGTCACCCCGAACCTGCGCGGTGCGTATACGCAGGGGTTCGAGCGGGTGCGGGAGCACGGGTCGGTGACCGACATCGAACTCGAACTGGTGCGCAAGGACGGGTCCACGTTCCCGGTCCTCGTCAGCTCCTCGTCGATCCGTGACGCCGACGGGGGCTACCTGCGGAGCCGGACCACGCTCACCGACCTGACCGAGCGCAAGCGGGCCGAGGATGAGGTCCGGCGGCTCAACGCCGAACTGGAGGAACGGGTGCGGGTCCGGACCGCCGAACTGGACCGGGCGAACGCCGCGCTGCGCAAAGAAGAGGCTCTGTTTCGTGGTGCGTTCGATAATACAAATGTAGCAATGGTGCTGACGGATCTCGACAACCAGTTCCTCCGGGCCAACGCCGCGTTCGCCCGGATGTTCGGCTACACGCCGGAGGAACTGCGGGGGCTGGGGCTGGCCGATATCACGCACCCGGACCACCTGCGCGAGAGCCTCGACCGCCGGGAGGAACTTTTGGCGGGGGCGGGCGACGCGTTCCACATGGAGAAGCGGTATCGGCACAAGGACGGGCACGTCCTCTGGGGCCTGACGAACGTCGCCCTGACCCGCGGCCCGGACGGCCGGCCCCAGATGTACATCGGCCAGGTACAGGACGTAACTGAGCGGAAGGCCGCGGAAGAGGCCGTCCGGGAGCGGAGCGCCGAACTGGAAGCGGCGAACCGCGACCTGGCGCAGAAGAACGCCGAGAACGAGATGTTCGTTTACAGCGTGTCCCACGACCTGCGCTCCCCGCTGGTCAACCTCCAGGGGTTCAGCAAAGAACTGGACAAGGCCAATCGGGCGCTCGGCGCGATCCTCGACGAGGGGGCGGTCCCGCCGGACGTGCGCGAGCGAGGGCGCGCGCTCCTGGGCGGGAAGATGACCAAGTCGATCGGGTTCATCCAGACGGCCGTGCTGCGGCTCTCGGGGATCATCGACGCGCTGCTGCGGCTGTCCCGCGCCGGGCGCGTCGAGTACCGGCGGGAGCGGGCGGACATGAACCGGATCGTCGCGCAGGTGGTCGCGGCGACCCAGGGCACCGTGACCGAGCGCGGGGCCGCGGTCCGGGTCGGCGAGCTGCCGCCCGTGTGGGGCGACCGCACCGCCATCGAACAAATGTTCGGGAACCTGATCGGGAACGCGCTGACGTACCTGGACCCGGCCCGGCCGGGGGCGATCGAGGTCGGGTGCCTGCCGCCCGGACCGGAGGCCCCGCACGGGCTCCGGACCTTTTTCGTGCGCGACAACGGGCTCGGGATCGCCGAGGGGCACCGCCAGAAGATCTTCCAGGCGTTCCAGCGCGCGCACCCCGGGATCGGGTCCGGGGAGGGGCTGGGCCTCGCCATCGTGGCCCACGTCGCCGAGCGGCACGGGGGGCGGGTGTGGGTCGAGTCGCACCCTGGCACGGGCAGCACCTTTTTCGTCACCCTGCCCGCGGCGCCGTAACCGGGCACCTTTCGCCCCACGGAGCACACATGCCGGAACGCGAACTGGTCATCCTGTTGGCCGAAGACGACGAGGGGCACGCCTACCTGGTTCAGCAGAACCTGCGGGACGCCGGGCTGGCCAACATCGTCGTCCACGTGCCCGACGGGCAGGCGGCGCTCGACTACATCCACTGCGCCGGTGAGCACCAGAACCGGGTGCCCAACGGGCCGCTGCTGCTCCTGCTCGATATTAACATGCCGCGCGTGGACGGCGTCGAGGTGCTCCGCCGGCTCAAAGCGGACCCGAAGACGGACCAGCTGCCGGTGATCATGCTGACCACGACCGACGACCCGCGCGAGGTGAAACGGTGCTACGAACTCGGGTGCGCCAGTTACGTCACCAAGCCGGTCGAGTACGACCGGTTCGTCGAGGCGATCCGCCGCCTCGGTCTGTTCCTGGCGATCGTCAAGATCCCCCGAGAAGACAACCAAGCGTAGCAGGAGCCCGACCGATGCCCGCCCCCTCTCCCGTCCCGATTGCGGCCCCAGCCGCCACCGTTCTGATCGTCGAAGACGACCCGGGCATCGCCGAACTCGAGCGCGCGCGCCTCGAAGAGAGCGGGTACGCCGTGATCCTCGCGGTCGACGCCGAGGACGCGCTGCGGGCCGTCGGCGGCGGCGGGGTCGATCTGGTGCTGCTCGACTACCGGCTCCCCGGTGGGACCGACGGGCTCAGCTTCTATGAGCGGGTGAAGGCCGCCGGGTTCGACCTGCCGGTGATCCTGGTGACCGGGTTCGGCAACGAGGCCACGGTGATCCAGGCGCTCCGGGTCGGGGTCCGGGACTTCGTCACCAAGTCGCTGGAGTACCTGGACTACCTTCCGGAGGCCGTGGCACGGGTGCTCCGGCAGGTGGGGACCGAGCGCCGGCTGGCGGAGTCCGAGGCGCGGCTCGCCGGGATCATCGGGACCGCGCGGGACGCGGTGATTGTGGTCGAGGAGGACCGGCGGGTGAGCCTGTTCAACCCGGCCGCCGAGCGCATGTTCAAGTGCCCGGCGGCGGGTGCCCTCGGGCGCCCGCTGACCGACTTCATCCCGAACGGCGCGGAGGACCTCGACGCGAGCGACCCATCGGGGCGCCCGCTGCAGACCGGGAACCTGGGGATCCGAGCGGGGGGCGAGGAGTTCCCGCTCGAGGCGACCGTTTCCTTCGGCCGGGTGGACGGGCACCGGTTCTTCACCATCGTCGCCCGCGACATCACCGCGCGGCGCCGGGCCGAGGAGGCGGTTCGGCGGAGCGAGGCCCTGCTGCGCCGGGCCGAGGCCATCGCGCACGTCGCCGGGTGGACCCTGGATTTGGACACCGGCGCGTACCACAGTTCCGAGGAGGGCGCGCGGATCTACGGGTCCGGTCCCGGGCCACACACCATCGACGACGTGGCCCGCGCGGTTCACCCGGCCGACCGCCAGACGATCGAGGGGGCCATGCGCGGGGCCCGCACCGGGGTGCCGTTCGAGATCGAGCACCGGCTCGTGGTCGGGGGCCGGACCAAATGGGTCAACGTGCGCGGGGAGCCCGAAACCGATGCGGCCGGGCGGGTGGTCCGGGTCATCGGGGTGACCCAGGACATCACCGCCCGGCGCCAGTTGGAGGAGCAGGTGCGCCAGGGGCAAAAGATGGAAGCGTTCGGGCAACTCGCGGGCGGGGTGGCGCACGACTTTAACAACCTGCTCACGGTGATTAACGGTTACAGTGAGGTGCTGCTCAGCGAGCTGCC
>DASWYH010001035.1:0-4120 GCA_036405095.1 Gemmata sp.
CGCCGCGCCCCGGGGCCAAGAGGCCCCGGGGCGCGGCGCCCGGGAAAGCCAAGCGCGGGGCCAAGGCGTACCGGCCCGCAAAATCGGGCGGAAACGGGCTGATCCTCGCGGGGGTGGGGGTGGCGGCGCTGGTGCTGGTCGGGGCCGTCGTCGCGGTCGTGATGTCGGGCGGGAGCAAACCGAAGCCCAAGCCGGACGAAACGGCTCAGGAGAAAGAGGTGCCGGTCGCCCCGCCCCAAAAGGAGCCGGCGGCGCTGAAGCCCAAAGACACCACGCCGGTAACGGTGCCGCCGAAAAAGGAGCCGAGCGCCCCCGAACCACCGGTGCCCGCGGCGTGGGCGTTCAAGGAGCGCTGGAAGCAGCCGCTCCCCGAGGACTGGAACCGGACGTATGAGCTCCGGGTCGCACCCGACTCGCGCATCGGCCAGGTCTGGTGCGGCAACGGCCAGTTCTTCGTGTTCAACTCGGGCACCGGGGATTCGCTCAGCAAGCCGGACAACCACCAAGGCATCATGTACGGGGTGTACCCCCTTGACGGTGGGCGCGTGGTGCGCCCGTGGCACACGCCGGCGGAGCCGATCCAGGTTTGGGACACCCTGGCCGGGAAGGAAGAGGCCGCGCTGAAGCGCCCCCTCGACGGCGGGCTCCGGATCTGGTTGGCACCGAACTTTCGCTGCTTGGCAGTGGAAGTCAACAACACGGGCACGGGCAAGGGGCAGACCCGGTTGGTCGACGCGAGCACCAATAAGGTGCTCCTGGACTGCGACTCGTATTTCGGCACGGTACGGTTCACGGCGGACTCGTCCCGCGCGCTCATTTGGGACGGTCTGGGGAAGTGCCAGTGGGTCAAGCTCCCGTCCGGCGAGGTGGACGGGACCTGGAACCTTGCGGACGCAACCGAGCCCCTGCGCATGAGCGCGATGTCCGGGGACGGGAGCCGGGTCGTGTTCACCGGGCGCAACAAATACGGCTACCGTCTGATCGACGGGCGGAACGGGAGAACGGTCCGCTCCCTGAGCAGCTTCCCGAGCGAGTCCTCGCTGTCACACGACGGCAAGCTGATCTTCGCACAGTCGGCGAACAAATCCGACGCCGAGCTGGCGGTCGCGGACACGGGCGCGGTGCTCGCGCGCGTGCCGCTCCCGCCCAACACAGAAGAGACCGCCGTCGGCATCGCGCCCGATGTGAGCGCGGCGTTCGTCGCGCAACCGGCCGGGGCGGGCAAGTTCGAGTTGGTCCGCTACGACCTGACCCGGGGCGCCGCACTGGCGTCCCCGCCGGCCCCCGCTCCCGGTAGCGTGGCGCTGAAGGAGCGGTTCAAGACGCAGCTCGACTTCATCGCCCGGTCCGCCCACTTCGACCCGGAAGGGAAGGCGATCGTCGCACACGACTACAACACGTCGAAGTTCACGATCATCGACGTCCGAGCGGGCACAACTCGGACCGGGACCGCATCGGGCGTGCTCAGCCCCTTCGGTCACGTTTCGTTGCCCGGTGGGCGGGTGGGAACGTGGGTGCCGGGTCGGAAGATAGTCGAGGCCGCGGCCCTTGATACCGGTAAGCCGGTGGGCACCGTTCCGATGCCCGAGTTCCCCACTGACACGACCCCGTACCGGGAGCCGATTGTGGTCTCGCCGGACAACCGATACGTCCTCGCCGGTGTCAAGAGCCAGGGGCGAATCAACCCCGGTACAAAAATAGCCGAGTTCCCCACCGCGCCCGTGCGGGTTCTCGACACCAGGACCGGTAAGAACGTTTTGGAACTCGATTGGAACAGCAGGTTCGGCGGGTGGGCGGCGTTTAACGAGGACGCTTCGCGCGTGCTCGTTCTGGACGGGGCCCTGCGCGGGCGGTGGTACACATTGCCCGAGGGCAAGCTGGATCGGGAGTGGGTGGTCGGGAGCGCGCCGAACCCGCCGGTCCACTTCCGGGCCATGACCCCTGACGGGCGGGTGCTGCTCTGCGATGGCCTCGTCGGCAGCGAGGTCCGCACGTTCGTGTACGACGGCGTGACCGGTCAGCGCCGGATCACGTTCGCACAGGCTCTCGGGAGGGGCGGCTGCGGCCTGTCGTCCGACGGGCGCCGGGCGCTGTTGAACCACCGGAAGCCGGGCGGTGATCACGATTTCGTGATCGTCGATACGGGGACCGGGGCCGAACTCGCGCGGCTCACCGTGCCGGCGGGTGCGGAAAGTGCCTCCGCCGCCATCCTGGCGCCCGACGGTCGGGCGCTCGCCGTGTTCGACCGCCGCAAGCCCGCGCCGCTCGTGGTGTACGACATCCTGACGGGTGGGGCGGTGGCCGGGCCGCCGCTCGCCCCGCCCGCAGCGCCGATCGAGATGAGGGCCAAGTGGTCGGTCGAGACGAAACTCAAGTTCGGCAGCGCCCCGGCGTTCACCGGTGACGGGCAGCGGATCGCGATCGCGACGGTAAACGTCGTGCCGTGGGGCTTGAGTTCTTTTGACGCCCACACCGGGGTCAGCGGTCCGGAGTTGCCCAAGCTCATCGGCAACTGGAAGCAGCCATTCGCTCAGGACGGGTCCGCCATCGGCTATCAGTCGGACCACGGGCGAGCGATGATCGTCTGGGACATCAAGGGCGAGAAGACCACCAAACATGCGCACCCGCAACCCGCAGGGGCCACGGGAACTACGCCATCGGTGTCCTTGTCTCCGAACGGCCGGTACATGACCCTCGGCCACGCCGACCCCGGACCACAAAAGGAACACCCGCTGACCCCGCTCCAGGTGATCGACACGACGACCGGGCAAATAGTGCTCAAGACCGACTGGCGGGTCGGGCGCACGCTGTTCACCGCCGACAGTTCCCGGCTCCTGGTTGTGGACGCAGATGACCGGTTCCGGTGGTATCGGATCCCGTCTGGGAAGCTCGAAGCGGAGTGGACCTATAACCACCCGGCAAATGGTTTCAATGCGAACTTGAGAAGTGTGTCAGCCGACGGTGGGGTGATCTTGTTCCACGGCCAGCCCCCCGAGCGCGAGCGCACGTTTTACCTACTGGATGGCAAGACCGGAGCCGTCCTTCACGGGTTCCCAGCCAAGCGTTACCACTCCGGCTCCGGGTACGCGTCTGACAACGGGCAGTTCTTTGCTTTCGTCCGAAACGACGGGTTCGGAACTGGGCACTCGTTGGAGGTCGTGGACGCGCGGGGCAACGTGTTTGCGGTCATCAAGTTTCCCCGAAACTCAAACATGGCTGCGGCGGTGCACTGGAAGACCCGCACCGTGGCGCTGCACGACCGAACCGCGGGCACCCTGACCGCCTACGAACTCCCGTTCGATCCCAACGGGGCCGGCGCGGCGGGCGCGCAACCGCCGGCCGTCGATCCGATCGAGGGGCCGCTCGTGGGCGCCCCGCCCGCGCTCAAGCCGCGCTGGGGCAGCGCGAAGGTAGGCGACGGGAAAGCATTCGACCGGTTGCTCTTCGATCCGGGCGCGAACGCGGTGCTCCTCGGCTCCACGGCCGGCGGGTTCGAGGCCCTCGACCCGAGGAGCGGGGCGCCGCGGGTGGTCGGGTTCACGGCAACCGGCACGGCCGGGATCGCGGACTTCTTTCCGCTGGACGAGGGGCGCCTCGGCACACTCGCACCGGGGGCCGCCGAGGTGCGGGTGTGGGACGGGACGACCGGCCGACTGATGCTCAAGTACCCGGTGCCCAACCTCGCACCCGGGGCCGGCGGCGCCACCGCGCTCCTGACGGCCCTCGCGCCGAACGAAAAGCACATCGCCGTTGCGCGCGCCGGTCCGCCCGCGCTCACCTACCCGGACGTGCCGTTCAAGGTGTTCGACACGACCAACAAGAAGGAAGAGCTGGCGACCGACTGGAAGGGCGGGAGCGTGCACTTCACCAACGACCGGGTGCTGCTCGCCGAGTGGTCGGGCCGGTGCCGGTGGTTCCAGTTGCCCGCCGGCGCCCCCGCCGAGGCATGGACCCTGGACCCGGTGCCCGGGCGCCCGCACCGGGTCACCAGCGCGTCCGCTAACGGCGCGGTGCTCGGGTACGCCGGGCCGGCCGGCACGGGCAACGGGTCCGCGGTCCTCGACGGGCGGACCGGGAAGCCGCTCCGCATATTCCACCGCGACTCCCACCCGAACTCGCC
>DASWYH010001036.1:0-4259 GCA_036405095.1 Gemmata sp.
TTGCCGCCGCCGGGGGGCGGGCGCTCGCGGCGCCCGCGGACGCCGGTTCCCGCGAGCAGGTCGAAGCCGCGTTCGCCCGCGTTCGCGCGGAACTCGGGCCGATCGACCTCGTGATTGCGAACGCGGGGGTCGGGCGCCCCACCCTCCGCGATCCGGTCAACATGGGGGACGTGGAGGACACCTTCCGCATCAACCTGATGGGCGTCGTGTACACGGTCTCGGCCGCGCTCCCCGAGATGCTCGCGCGCCGGTCGGGGCACCTCGTCGCGGTGTCGAGCCTGGCGGCCTACCGCGGGCTCCCGGCGGAGTCCGCGTACTGCGCGAGCAAGGCCGCCGTGAACGTGTACATGGAGGCGCTCCGCATCCACCTGCGGGGCACCGGGGTCCGCGCGACGACCGTTTGCCCGGGGTTCGTGAAGACGCCGATGACCGAGACGAACAAGTTCTACATGCCCCAACTGATGGACGCGGAGCACGCGGCCCGCAAGATGCTCCGCGCGATCGCGGCCGGCAAAAAGGTCTACAACTTCCCGTGGGGGCTGCACCTGCTCATCAAGCTCAGCCGGTGGCTGCCCGATCGCACGATGAACTGGGTCATGGGCGACTACGACACCGAGGCGCAGCAGGCCGTTGCGGACCGGCAGAAGTAGCAATCGGTCCGCCCGGGTGGTGCGTCTTTCTAAGGTGCGCGGCCGTGGTCCCGCACGATTCCATTTTGAGGGGAACCCATGCGAAGTGCGCTCCTGGTCGTGGCGCTCCTGGTCGCGCCCGTTGTGGCGGCCGACGACAAGCCGGTGGTAAAGGAACTCCCGACGAAGGAGTTGAAGGTGGCACCCGCGCGCGGCGGGAAGGCGACCGAGCCGACCGAGATCAAGTCCGCCGAGGAGCTGGCCAAGAACGCGGTTCTGAAGGGTGCGGCCGAAGAGGTGAAGAAGCTCGTGGACTTCGGCAAGGAAAAGTTGCTGGTGTTCGCGTGGTCCGGGTCCGGACAGGACAAGGTCGCGGTGACCGGCGAAACGGAGGACGGGAAGACCGCCCTCACGGTGACTTACACGCGCGGGCTCACGCGCGACCTGCGCCAGCACGTGAAGCTGTTCGTGGTGCCGAAGGACGCGGAAGTGAAGAAGTAGCACCCGCGGGGCAGGGGCGCGTCTGGCTCCGGGCCGCGCGCCCTTCGGTCCCAATGGCCGCGCGCGTCGGTCCGGTCAGCGCCGCTGTTCGAGGCCGAAGACGTTCCGCAACCCGATGTAAAGGATCATGCTGATCGAGCGGGCCGCTTCTTTTTTGTTCACCTTGCTGACGCCCGCCCGGCGGTTCTCGAACAGGATCGGGTACTCGCCGAGCTTCGCCCCGGACTTGTAGCACCGGAACAGGACCTCTTGCTGAAAAGAGTAGCCCCGGGACCGGACGCGGTTCAGCTCCGCGTCGCGCAACATGCCGACGCGGTAGCAGCGGAACGCGCCGCTCGCGTCCTTCACCGGCATCCGGAACGTGAGCCGCACCAGCATGTTCACGCCTTGGCTGATGGCACGGCGGGTCAGCGGCCAGTTCTCGGTCCCGCCCCCGCGGACGTACCGCGAGCCGATCATCACGTCGTGCTTGCTCATCCCGGCCAGGATGCCCGGGAGGTAGCGCGGCGGGTGGCTGAAGTCCGCGTCCATGTTCAGGAGGAGGTCGTAGTCGCGGGCCATCGCGAACTTCATGGCCGCGAGGGTCGCGGTGCCGAGCCCCAGTTTCCCCGGGCGGTGCAGCACCTGAACGCGCGGGTCGGCCCCGGCGAGTTCGGCCGCAATGCGCCCGGTGCCGTCGGGCGAGTTGTCGTCGATGACGAGCACGTCCGCGTGCGGCGCCACTTTGTGAATGTCGGCGATGAGGGCCGCGATGTTGCCGGCCTCGTTGTAGGTCGCCAGCGAGATCAGGAGCCGCGGCTCCCCGCGGCGCTCGCTCTCGCTCTCGCGCCGGCGCGGTGCGGGGGGCGCGTCCGGGGTGAAACCCCCAGCGGTCGGCTCGTCGGACGGGGACGCGAGGGTCACTGGCGGCTCGAGAGTGGCTTGCGGCACGGAGGTTACCTGCCTCGGGTTGGCGGCACCGAATCCGGGCGGAACCTCTGGTGGAGTGCCGCGCGGATAGACTATTTTCTAGGATACTGATCCCGATGCGTCCGGTTTTATGCCCGACCGAACGGGTTTTTGCCGCCTGGTGCGCCGGAAAAGGTCAACCTCCACTCGCACCGCCTCCTCCGCGAACGGGGACTCGTCAACATGGCGACCGTCAGTGACATCTCGTGTCCGAGCTGCGATCAGGTGCTGAAGGTGCCGGACACGGTCTTCGGCAAGAAGATCAAGTGCAAGCACTGTGGGCACATGTTCGTCGTCGAAGACCCCGATGAGCGGCCCGCGCGGGCGGCGAAACCGTCCAAACCCGGTGCGGGCGTCACGAGGCCCAAGAAGGCGGAGCCGAAGAAGGAGCCCCCAAAAGAAGAACCGAAGGCCCCGTACCGGTTCGCGGACGATGACGACGACGACGACGGCGCCAAGCCGAACCCGATGGGGGTGATCGCGGAAGAGGACGTGCCCCGGTGCCCGTTCTGCGCCCAGGAACTCGACCCGCCGGACGCGAAGGTGTGCCTGCACTGCGGGTTCAACAACGTGACCCGCACGCGGGCCGAATCGAAGAAGGTGTGGGCGCCGGACGCGAACGACTGGATGAACCACCTCGGTCCGGGCATCATCGCGCTGATCATCTGCATCGCGCTGATCGTTTTTGATATCGTCTGCCTGATAAACATGCGGGACTGGATGACCGGCTCGTTCCTCGAATCGGACGCCCCGGACCCGACCGACCCCACCCGGAAGGCGATGCTCGTGAAGCCCGGCGCGTTCATCACCCTGATCTGGGCCGCCACGATCATGCCGATCATCGGCACCGGTCGGTTCGCGGTCAGGAGGCTGGCGATCGACAACAAACCGATGGAGAAGGTGAAGAAGTAGCGCGGAACGGGGCGGGCGGCGCACACCCGCCGCCCGCGACCACGTCGGCCGGGTGCGCTACCGCTTTCGTGCGCACGCGCTGCGGGCCGACCGGAGCCGCTCATTTCTTCGGGGGCACCGGCGCCGGCGGGCACCCGGCCGCGGCCTTGCTCGCATCAAGAGCCGCTTTGAGCGCGTCGACCTGTTTGCAGTAGTCGTCGAGCGTTTGCGGGTTGATCGGTTGCGGAACGGGGGCCATCGGAGCCGGGTAGGGCACCTGCGCGACCGGTGCCTGCGGGACGTACCCGACCGGCGCCTGCGGGACGTACCCGACCGGCGCTTGCGGAACGTACATCGGTGCGGCGACCGGCGGCGCCTGCACGACCGGCGCGACCGGCTGCGGAACGAACGGTTGCGGCGCGACCGGTGCCAGCGGCTGCGGCGCAAACGCGACCGGTGCCAGCGGGGCGGGGGCCAGGGGCACGGTCACTTCCGGCGTCGTGGGCACGGCGATCAACCGAATAATCGGGATCGGGATGCGAACGAAGTCCAGCGTCAGCCCCGGCCGCGAGCGACCCACCGGAACATTTTGGGTGAAGACCGGGGCCGCGAGCGGCGGGTAGCTCGTCGGGGCCATCGGGGCGTAGTTGGGCGCCATCGGCGCGTACCCCGGCACCATCGGCGGCGGCGGGGCGGGAGCGGCCCGGTTCTCGAGCACGATCTGCTGTTGGGGCAACTTGATGTGAACCGGTCGGGGCTGGCGGACCTCGATCGTCGGCTGTGGCGCGGTCGCGTCGCACGCCGCCGGGGCGGGGCACGCCGGTGAGGGACACGGCGCCGGTTTGGCCGGCGGGCACTCTTCCCCCACGGCCGGGCCACACGGTTCGGGCGGGGGACAGGGAGCACCCGAACCGCGAGTGTGGTGGCAACCCACGGCGGCCGAGAGCACAACCAAGACCACTCCCGCCGCCGCTCGCTTCGAGGTTCGGGCGCGCATAAATCGTCCTCAAGAGCAGAACCGAGACAAGGGCCGTATCCAGCAAAATGAGTATCGGCCGCACACCCGGCAGACTTGATCGCATCGTTTCGAACCAGATACTCGGATGCGCGGCAGGCCAACCTTTACAATGACAAAACCCCCACAAGAGCCTTGGCTCTTGTGGGGGTGCGAAAAAGATTGGATGGAGCTGCGCCCGACCTACTTCTGAAGCGACTTCGGAATGGGGAGCGGCTCTGTTGGTGCAGCGTACTTCTTGGTCGGGTCCTTGGCCCACGTTTCCAGAGCTTGGA
>DASWYH010001037.1:0-4656 GCA_036405095.1 Gemmata sp.
GTTGAGCAGGGGGTTGACACGGCGATGTGGCTCGGGCACACTCTACCTACCACCGGCGCCCCCTCTCACGAGCGCGGAACCGGCGGCCGGGTCGAACACTCTCTCATCGGCCCGAAAACGACACCACCCGGATTCGCGACAGCCTCTCCCCACTGTCGTGAATCCGGGTGGCACGTTTTTGTGCTGAGAACGACCCGCTGGGCAATACGCCTCTCCCATCGCCTTGCTCGGCGGGCCGCTTCATCGATTAAGAGAAAAGCACACACTGCGCCAATCCAACTGACGCCAAGAGATTTTCTGTAAGTGTATTTTGCAAAGCGGTTTGTGTTGTGGGGCCGATGGGGCTCCAAACCCTGACACGATTCGTTCGTGCGCGCCTTTTGAGCACTTGCAGCCGCATCTGCACACGGTCACCGCATCATCATTCACCGTTACCGCGGACGGCGCTCGGCCGCTGTACCAGTGTGCCGCACACCACCCGGCCCGGGTGTGAGCGTAACCGAGGTTAGAGGGCACAGGGGCCGATTCGATGCGGTCAGTCAAACAAACTCGGCGTCGTGTTCCGGCGCCACCCCGGGAGCCGGTAGCCCTTCTTGTCCTTCGGGTTGATGAGCGCGCCGGCGGTGGTCAGGTCCGCGAGCGCTTTCGCGACGGTACTGGGGCCGTGGACCTTCCCTGCTAACTTCAGCCCGCGAATCACTTCCTTGCGGGTCAGCGGCCGGCCCGCAGCTCGCACCACGTCGAGGATGTCGGTCCGGCACTCGTTCCGTTTGCTCGGGGCACGACGGCGCCTTTGGGCACTCGCGGTCGGCATGACCAGTTTCGCGTCCCACACCTGCACGAGACACGCGACCCGTCCGTCCGCATCCGCAACCCGGAGCGTCGGTGGCGACAGGTGCGCGAGCGCCCGCAACAGCTCGCGGGCCATCCGCTCAACCACCGCCCTCGGCTCCTCGTCCGCCACGACCAGTACCACCCGGGAACGAACCGGAACACATACGCCACTATCCCCATTTAGTATCCGGGTGTACAGTTTCAAGCGGGAAGACTTTTTGGGGCGACGGCGCGCCCCGCACGACCCGGATAATTGTCATGGTCGCTCACGTCGCACATCTGGACGCCGACTGCTTCTACGTGTCGGCCGAGCGGGTCCGGCACCCGGAACTGGTGGGCAAGCCAGTCGGGGTGCTGGGGAACAACGGCGCGTGCGTCATCGCGAAGAGTTACGAGATGAAGCAGGCCGGGGTCAAAACCGGAACCCCCATCTGGGACGCGAAGGTGCTCTGCCCCGAGGGCACCTATATCAAGCGCGACTTCTACTGGTACGAGGTGCTGAGCCGGCGGATGCTCGACATCGTCGGCTCGTTCAGCCCGCGGGTCGAATACTACAGCATCGACGAATTCTTCTTCGCTGCGGACCCGCCCGGCCGCGGCCGGACGTTGGCGCAGACCGCCACCGCCATCCGCGACCACATCCGCGAGACCGCCGGGCTGCCGGTGACCATCGCCATCGCCCGGACCCGCACCCTGGCCAAGCTGTTCTCCGACACCGCCAAGCCGTTCGGGGCGGTGGCGGTGACGGACCGGGGCCACGAGCGCGCCCTGCTGTCGCAGCTGGCCGTGACCGAAATCAGCGGCATCGCCGGGCGGCGGGCAGCGCGGCTCGCCCCGTACGGCATCCGCACCTGCCTCGACCTGGCCGGCGCCGACGGGCGACTGGTGAACCGACTGCTGACCAAGACCGGGTACGAGCTGTGGCTGGAGCTGAACGGCCAGCCGGTCGCACCCATCCGGACCGAGCGGCCCCCACACAAGGTACTGGCCCGCGGCGGGTCGCTCATGGGCAACGTGTCGGACCCGACGCTGCTGTGGGCCTGGACCGTGCGGCACATCGAACGGCTCATCGAGGAGCTTCAGTTCCACGGTGTGCGGACCTGCGCTCTGGGCGTGCAGGTGGCGTGGAAGAGCGGGGACGCGACCGACGGGATGAGCCCGCTCTCCTGTCCGAGTGACCGGTTCGACGAACTGTTGGACGCGGCGCGGGTCGCGCTCCGGCGGGCATACATCCCGAACGGCACGGCCACGCACCTGCATGTCATCGCCCCGGACCTGCGGCGGGCGAGGGGCTTCCAGCTGAGCCTGTTCGACGAGCCGAACCCACGGCGCGAAGCCCTCACGGCGGTGAAGGCGGCGGTGAACGCCCGGTACGGCCGGTTCAAGCTGCGGAGCGGCACCACCCTGTACCTGCCGCGCGTCTACAAGGACCCGGCCAACGACTTCGACATCTGCGACGTGCGTGGCAAGGTGTGCTTCTAGCGGAGGGCGCCCGATGCTGCCGTTCTTTTTGGAGCCGGTCCGCGACCTGCGGGAACTCGCGGACCGGTTGCGCGCCCAGGGTTGCACGGATGAGCCGGTGCTCGGGCTGTGGCGGGAGGTCGCGTGCTGTGGCGTCCTCTTCACGACCGGTAAACATGACGTGGCCCTGGCCCGACTCCGGGTGATGTTCCGGACCGCGACCGGGTTCGGGTTGTTGCCGCCTCCTTCCAGGGGCCTGGGCGCGACCGAGGCGCATACCGTCGCCACCGCACTGTTCGCGTGGTGCCGGAACGTGTTCGACCGTCGGGCCGCTGCTTGAGCAGGAGAGCGTTGTGTGTACCGCCATCGCTCTCGCCTACAGCGAGCTGCCTCTCCTGCTCATGGACGAACACGGGCTCGACGCCCGCATCCACGACCGCGGAGGGGAGAAGGAGATACGGTTCTACTGGCAGGCCCGACCGCCCGCGTTGCCGGTGTGGTGGGACGGAGCGCTACGCATTGTGAAGTGGGGCAACCGGGACCGCGCCGAACGAAAGTTGCCGCCGACGGGCTGGACGTGGCGGGACACGGTCGAGGACGGGAAGTGGGCGGCACTGGCGCCCGAGCCGGTGTTCGTTCCGGCGAACTTCGCTCTGATGAACGGCGTGTGGTTCAAGGTCAAGCAGGGGATGCAGGCCCTGCTCGTTCACGACCGCGCGGGCGCACCGGTCGTGTACATGCTGTGCGAACCGGCCACGCGCTACTATCAGGTGATGACGCGGAGCGAATGGATGCCGACGCTGGTGGGCGAGGTCATCTGAGCCCGAGACGACTTCGCACTGATTTACGATGGCACGGAATCGCCTGCCGTGTGGCTGACCGCAGGCGAATCGGCGACACTGGCCGGTGCCGTTGGGCGGTGAATGAGCTGACACGCCAGAGTGTCCACAACGTGTTCAATGTGCCACATCGTGTGGATGCCGCTCCCAACCGGGTGCGCGGAATCCGGATCGATCTCGTCCGGCCACTCGGCGCGCACGGTGCTGATGAACCCGCGGTCGAACGTGTAGTCGATGTCGAATCCGAACCCCACGTTTACGACGGTGCCGATGATGTTGAGCAGCCTGTGGCGGGGTGCCCGGTGCGGCGGGCCAACCGAGTTGATGCGGCCGATCTTCGGTAGCCACGCCATCCCCCACTTCTTCAGCAGCGCGGCGGCGCGGTCTTCAACGGGGCTTGTGGCGATGAGATTCTCCCGCACGGCACATCGGTAGGCCATCACGAGCGTGTCCAGAAACCCGGCCTGATACGATGCCGACCACTTGGCCGAAGGCCGCTTGGCGAAGGCCTCGGCTTCCTGAGCGGTGAGGCTCTCGGCAAGCCG
This sequence comes from Gemmata sp., assembly GCA_036405095.1. GTDB lineage: Bacteria > Planctomycetota > Planctomycetia > Gemmatales > Gemmataceae > Gemmata. Next base: position 3,680 of record DASWYH010001037.1, read on the forward strand.
CTTGGCGTGAGCCCGAGCGAAGGGCGTGAGGAACTTCGCATAGCCCCGCCACGCCTCCGGGCTGACGCGGCCTTCGGCATCTTGGAGGAAGGCGTCGGTAACGTCCTTCACGGTGACTTCGGCCTTCGGCTCCAGCTTCGGTTCCGCCTTCGGCTTCGGCCCATCAGCCATGAGCCGGTGCCACGCCTCCTGTGCGACTTTGCGGTTCTTCTCGCCCTTTACCTTCAGGCTCACGCTCTTGCCGTCCAGCGTGGCGTACCATGTGTTCTTCGCCGCCCGAAACCAGGCCCCTTCGGTGTGCCGTGCCATGTGCCGGGTTGCTCCGGCGAACCGGATTCACTGCCCCGATTCACTGCCCTATTGCAGTGGTCAGAGGCGAAAGGCTTGGATTTCAGGCTTCCGCTCGCAAGGGTGTGGAGGTTCAAGTCCTCTCCTCGGCATTCGCGAACCCCTGGGAAACCAGGGGTTTTGTTCTTTTTCAGGGGCACGTCCAGGTAGACGAGTAATTTCAAGCATCACAAGCACCCGGCCCATCTCCCCCAGCTTCGCATTTTAACCCCCATTTGCCACCGCTGCGATTCGCGAAGCTCACCTAACCCGCGTGATGTAGACGTTCGTCCCGGTTTACAGGTAAATTTCCTGTGCCGCATTGCCGAGGTTTTTTGCGTTCCTATAACTTGCAGCGATTGGACTTTTCTTGCCCTGCCGGCTCTCCGGCAGTACCTCTCCTCACCGATCCGGGAGCGCCTGTGTGGGGCGCAACTCGAAGCGGTGAGGCCCGCGTTCCCTTCGAGGCGCGGGCTAACGGACCGCGAAAGGGTCGAGACATGTACACCAGCGGCGCCCCGAATGACGTGGATTTCATTGAGGAACTGCGGCTCCGCCGCTGGGCGCGCGAGAATTATGTGCCCTCCGCTGAGCGCGACACCACCTGGCACCCGATCATTCTGGAAGAGATGCGCCGCAAGGACGGCGAG
>DASWYH010001038.1:0-1785 GCA_036405095.1 Gemmata sp.
TGCGCCTGCCAAACGCGCGCCCGGTTCAGTCGGTGCCCGTACTCGGGATCGCGCCACTGGGGCCGGTTCGTCTCCGCCGCCGTTTCCAGGGCGAGCGTCACCAGTCCGAACGCCAGAACCCCGAACGCAACCGCGCGCCGCGCCGAGCGTCGGGCGCGCCGCACACCGGGCGCCCCGGGCCAGCGCGGCACGAGCGAGAAACGAACGAGCACCGGGGCGAGCCGCATCATCGGAAGGTTCCGTTTACTGGATACCGGAAAGCCACGGGCGCAGGTACGTGTCGGCGAGCCACCGGCTGTACTTGGTAGCCCCGTTCGGCGCCAGGTGGTAGCCGTCCACGAAGTCCGCTCCTTCGAGGTGCCCGGGCGCCGGGAACACGGGCACCCCCAGTTCGTCGCGCAACATAAGCGTGTAGGCGGCCATACCCTCTTGCGCGTTCGCGGTGTACCGCTCGCGGAGCCAGGGCGCTTCCGGCGACCACGTCACCGCGACCGCGATTCGCTCCGCCCGGCACCGCGCCACCAGCGCGCGGATCGCCCGGTCCGAAACGGCTCCCGGCGCGCCATCGGTCGCCGCGACTTGCGCCAACGCCTTCGCGACGAGTGACTCCCGCTCGCGCGCCCCGAGCGACTCGACGGGGAACCGCACGAACCCGTGCGCGTCCATCTTCTCCCAGGACCAGCGTTCGACCGCCTCCCCGTCCTGTATTGGGCACCGAAGGTCGCTGGCCAGCGCCCCCCAGTGAGCCGCCAGCGGGTTCCGCCGGGCACCCCACACGCCTTCCCGAAGCGCACCGGGGTCAGCCGCGAACGGCGCGAGGCGCCGGAGGTCGGCGCCCGAAAGCCGGGTCATCCACGGCCGGAACTGCTCCTCGGCGGTCATCGAGACGCGCGCCTCCGAGAACGACGCGACCAACAGGACCGCGCGCGGTTTCACCCCGTCGTCGAGCGCCCGGGCGAGCAGGAACCACGAGACGAGCGGCGACCCGGCGCGGTAGCCGAAGTTGTAGACGAGCGGTTCCCCGGGTGCGTCCGGGAACCCCATCGCCGCCGGGGACACGCCCATCTGCGCGCGCGACGAGCCGAACACCAGCACCAGCGGGCGCTCCGGGCGCTCGGCCTGCCACTCCCGGACCCGGTTGAGCCGGTGCCCGTACTCGGGGTCTCGCCACTCCGGCTTAACCGTTTCGACGGACACGCCCAGCGCCACACTCAGCGCCAGGAACAGCCCCGCACCCGCGCCCAGGGCGAGCCGCGAGCGGGCCACCGCGCTCCGGACCGGGGCGCGCCCGCTCGGGGAAACGCACGGGCGCTGGGGCGCGAGCAAACGAGAACGTGCGAAGGGCATCGGCGGACTCGGTCGGGTGGGGTGCGGGTCGTCCCTGATTTATCGGCAATCCGAAAGCCACGCGCCGAGGTGCCTCTCGGCGAGATCGCGGCTGAACCGGGCCGCGGCCGGGCGCAAAATGTGGTGCCCGTCGGCGAAGTCCTCTTCGACGAAATCGGTTGGCGCGTCGAACACCGGGCACCCCAGTTCGTCGCGCAACATGCGCACGAACGCGGCCAGCGCGGCGCGTGACTGCGGGGCGTACCAGGTCCGGTACACCGGCGACTCGGGCGCCAGGTAGAACGCGACCGGGACACCGCGCGCGCGACAGTCGGCCACCAGCCCGCGGTACGCTCCCTCGGTGGCCGCGCTCACGCGCAAGTCGCCGAGCGCCGGCCCGTAGGTGTCGCGCATCTCCCCGCGCTTGCGGGCGCGCCGCTCCTCGGTCACCTGAGCGGG
>DASWYH010001039.1:0-3842 GCA_036405095.1 Gemmata sp.
CGGCACCGTGCCGAACTTCTGGTACACGCTCCGCTCCCATTCGCGGCCCCGTCCGGGTGTGCCGCGGTTGTCCACCGCGACCACCACGAACCCCTGATCCGCGAGCCACTGCGGCACCAGCCAGTTGCGCATCGCCCGGACGACGTGGAGGTGCTTCGGGCCGCCGTACACGTCCAGGATAACGGGGTACTTCTTCCTGGGGTCGAAGTCGCGGGGGCGCACCACGGCCGTCCAGTAGTCGCCGACCTGTGCAACGGTCACATTCGGTTGAAGGGTCGGTTCCACCGCCACCGACGGCAACTCGCCGATTCGCGCCCCGTCGCGGCCGAAGACGACGCTCTTCGGCATCGCCTTCACGGTGGTCGAGGTGATCACATAGGGGCCGCCGAACGTGCCCACCACCGCGGTGTGAACGCCGGGCTCGGTGGTCAGCGCTTCGTCGTTCTCGGAGGCCGGGTTGACGTTCAGGCTGCGCGTCTTGTGGCGGTAGAGCTGCCGTTGCGTGGGGTCGGGGCTGGCCGCGTACACGATGAACGTGTCGAACCGCGACGAGTACGCATTCAGCACCGCTTCGGGCCGGTTCTTCGCGGGCACGAGCACGTCCTGAAGCACCCCCTGCGTGTTCCGGAGCTGGATTTCGGGGTCGCCGGCTTGGTCCGCGCCGAGCCACACGAACCCGCCGAGCGCGCCGTTGAATTTGGGCACTTCGGGGGCCAGGTTGATCCACGCCGCGTCTTTCTCGGCGAGCAGTTGTTTCGTGGCACCGGTCTTCGGGTCCGCAGAAAGGAGGAGCAACTTTTGCTGCTTGCGGTCCTGGACCTGGAGCGTGAGTGGGGCGGACTCCTCCCACCGCACCGCCGCGAGGTACTCGTACTGTTTGCGGTCCCATTCCACCCACACCGTTTCGCCGCCGGCGACCGGGACCACGCCCAGCTTCACCGCCACGTTCTTCTTCCCGGGGCGCGGGTAGAACTGTTCGAGCGGCTTCACGTCCGGCTTGAACGGGTCCGCAACGAACCACGTTTCCACGCCGGTGTGGTCGGCCTCTTCGTAGGCGATGTGCGTGCCGTCCGGCGCCCACCAGTAACCCGTGAACCGGCCCATTTCCTCTTGCGCCACGAACTCCGCCAGCCCGTGCGTTTTCGTCCCCGTGCCGCCCTTCGTGACCGCGGATTCCGTGTTGGTCGCGAGGTCGATGGCGTACACATCGAACCCGCGAACGTAGGCGACCTTCTTCCCGTCCGGGGACCATTTCGGATCGACGACGGAGCCGCCCGCGCCCGTCTTCAGTTCCGTGACCTTCTGCGTCGCGCGCTCGTAGACGAACAGCTTCCCGGAGAGCGGGAGCAGGATGTTCTTACCGGTCGCGTCGAGGTGGAAGTCGGCGAACCCGCCGGCGGACAGTCGCATCCGCTCGCGCCGGGCCTTCTCTTCTGGGGTCAGGTCCTCTTCGCCGCCTTTCAAGAGCGTTTGCGGGGACAGAAGCTCCCTGGTCCGGGCGGTCGAAACGTCGAACTCGAACAGCTTCAGCGCGGGTTTGTCCGGTTCCGCCCGGAGGAACAGGACCGTTGAGCCATCGGGTGACACCTTCGGGTTTTGGGGGCGCCCGAGCTGGAACCGGCGCGTCTCCGCGAACTTCTTCAGGAACGACGTGTCCACGGGTTTGCTCGGGGTCGGGTCGGCCGCGTGCGCGAGCGCGGCAAGCGAAAGGACGGAGGCCAGCGCGAAGGGGGTGCGTTTCATGCGGCCCACAATACCACACGAACAGGAGCGCGCGAATGAGGTGAGCATTCTCGCCTTCAGCACGGCGGGCGCTCGCAAGCGGTTCGCACCTCAAACTGGTGGGGCTCATGAGGCGGTGGCGGAGAATGAATTCATCGCGCCGGTCTTGGCTAGAGCGGCACTTCTGAACCGCGTAGCTGCCGCTCCACCGCCACCGCCTCGTGAGCCAACGCAATCACGGGGCGAACCCCCTTGGGCTCAGGTGCCCATCACGTTGTACCCGCAGTCCACGTACATGATCTGCCCCGTCACCGCGCTCGCCAGCGGGCTGCACAGGTAAAGGGTCGTGTTGGCCACCTCTTCCGGCTCGATCGCGCGGCGCAGGGGCGAGTGGTCCGCGGCGTGCTGGATCAACTTGTCGAAGTCCTTGTTGATGGCCCGCGCCGCACGGCTCCCGTAAGGGCCGGCCGAGATCAGGTTCACCCGGATGTTCTTGTCGCCCACGAACCACGAGAGCTGCTTCGCGTCCATCTGGAGGGCCGCTTTACACGTCCCCATCCCGCCGCCGTAGTGCGGCACCACCTTCTCGCCCGCGACGTAGGTGAGCCCCACGACGCTCGCACCGCCGGGACGGTTGGCCATGTGCGGCGCCGCCGCCCGCACCATGCTCACCAGCGAATAGGCGCTGATCCCCATCGCCTCGTGATAGCCTTTGCGGGTGGTCTCGATGAGCGGCTTGGTGATCTCGCGGCTGAACGCCACCGAGTGGATCAGGATGTCGATCCCGCCGAACTCCTGGGCGACCGCGCCGACCGCGCCGGTGATGCTGTAGTCTTCCGTATACTTCGAGTAGTGGCGCCGCTGGGCGTCGGGCATCTCTTCGAGTTTCACGTCGGCCAGCGTGTCGAAGCTGGCGTCACACCGGACCAGCTTCACCGGCGCGAAGTCCGACCCGTCCGGCAACTTGCGAGCGGCCACGTCATCGGGGTCGCTGGTCGTGCGCAGCAGGTTCTGGACGATGTCCAGCACGCGCGGGTGGACCGCGAGCACCACCTTGGCGCCTGCCGCCTGGAGCGCCTTGCCGATGTACCACGCAAAGCTCTTGTTGTCGCCCACGCCGGTGACGAGCGCAACTTTACCTGTGAAGTCGATGGGGATCATTGGAATTGGCCTCGGGAGCAGAACGGCACGCGGGCGCCGGGTCCGCGTGCCGTTTTATTGATCCGCTTCGCGCATGGCTTGCGCCTCACACGACGGGCGCACATATCCGGGCGCGGAAGCGCCCGACTTACGCGGGCTCGATGCTCGCCGGCAACCCGCGGGCGGCGAACTGCTCGACGAACAGTTCCGCACGCTCAAAGTGCGTGACGAGGACGAGAGCGCGCCCGTGGTGGTGCGATTCCCACATCCGGTACTCGGCTTCTGCCGAGCCGAACCGGGTGACGTCCATCACCGCGCGGGTGACGAGCATCAGGTCCTTGCTGTTCGCCCGGTGCAGGACGACCCTGAACTGGCGGGGGAAATAGGGGGTGACCGGAGCCAGGAAGCTCGTGCGGTCGTTCCGCCGAGACGGGGGGCGGATGGACATGGCGGCCTCGGGTTGCACCGGCTGACCAAAACGGCACCGGGCGGCGCGGCCCGGGGAAGAGGATTCCGGGCAGCCTGTGGTCCGAACTTCCTTCACCGTACCGCGCAACGGCTCCCGGGGTCAAATCGGGAAGGGGGTCAGATGTGAAGCGACCAAGAAACCGCGCGCGAACGCGCCGAAGTTAACGGCTGTATGTCAAAAAGTCCCGGGTGGGTCCGCCGGCCGGCCTGTAAGCCGGGTTTTGTCCCCGCCCTTGCGAACGGGTGACGATCATTTATCTAGCCCCGCCGTTACCGGCGGGATCGAGCAGTCTACCCGAGGATCGTAACGGGCCGGGCCGGCCCTGTCCTCTGCTTGACCTTGCTTCCGGTGGGGTTTGCCGAGCCGGCGGGTCACCCCGCCGCTGGTGCGCTCTTACATTAAGGGCTCGCGCCCCGCACCTTTTCACCCTTACCGCCCGGGTGCGGAAGTGCGGGGTTCGGAACGCGGAATTAAAAGACCGAAGAGGCCGTGTCGCTTTCTGCCTTTTAAT
>DASWYH010001040.1:0-1540 GCA_036405095.1 Gemmata sp.
GCGTGTACACGTCTTTCTTTTCGATGCTGGTGTAGAAGCGCTGGATCTGGGGGTCGTACTGCGGCCCCAAGAACGCGAGGGGAGCGATCAGCGCGCCGGTGCTGATCCCGGTGACGACATCGAAATGGGGGCGCCCGTTGGTTCCGGGCCGGTCCCCGCTCGCGGTCCAACCGCAGAGGACGCCCGCGCTGAACGCGCCGTAGGAGCCGCCGCCGGAGAGGCACAGCACCGACCGCCGGCGCGCGAGCTGTTCGGGGGTCGGTTTCCGCTTGGTGGCCTCCGCTTGCGCGTACGCGGTCGCATTGGCGCCGAGTTCGTCGCCGTCTTTTTGACCGAGCGGATCAATGAGGTCGTTGGTGCCCAACCCGGCGCGCACCGGCGACTGGGCCTTCCGAAATGGACCGTCCCCGGTGCGGCAGCCCGCGAAAAAGCCGACGAGACCGGCAAACGCCACCCAGAGGACGGCGGTCCGGAAACCGCGACGAACCATCGACGTAAACCTCCGGCGGGCGGTGCAAAAGTTCACCGTCCGCCGGAGGATTTACCACGGCCGCAGAGAATTACCAGACGAAAGGGTGGGCCGAAACGGGCCGCGCCGAAACGCGGTTCGGCGGGTTACTTGCGGTGCCGGATCCGGGCGCGCATCCGTCGCTTCTTCCGACCCACTTTCCGCCGACCGGTGCCGCGACGCCGACCCATAAGTGCGCTCCTGAAGTCTGAACCGTAAAGTTGAAGTTCGTGTTTCGTTAGAAAGAGAGTTTCTACGCCGCCGGCCGGGGCGCGACAAGCCCCGATCGCGCTCCCAAAGCGCGAACCGAGTCCGTTCACGAAAACCCGCAGATCCCTTTCAGCCCGCGGAACTGGTGCGCGCGGCTTTCTCGGGGCGCCGGCGCCGAGTTCTCGCGCGGATGCGAAATCTGTTCCTTGCCGGAGCTCCAACATCCGGGCACGATACTCGCAGCCGGCGCGCGGCGCTACGGGTTGCCCGTTTTCGGAGCCGGCGATATACTTTCTACTTGTTTAGAACGCGGGGACGGAGAGCGCGGCGGATGCGGTTCCATCTGATCGACCGAATCGACCGCTGCGAACCGGGCAAATCGCTCGCGGCCACGAAGTTCCTGGCGCTGGGCGAGGAGTACCTCAAGGACCACTTCCCGCAGTTCCCGGTGATGCCCGGGGTGCTGATGTTGCAGTCGTGCGTGGAAGCGGCATCGCACCTGTGGCGCGCCAGCACCGGTTACAAGCACCCGGTGATCGTGCTGCGGGAGCTCAAGAGCGTGAAGTACGGAACCTTCATGCTCCCCGGGCACCTGATGAACGTGACCGTTGAGCTGACAAAAACGGACCCTGCTGCGGGCACCGCGACGTTTAAGGCCGAGGGGACGAACGAAGCGCGCGAATCGACCGTGAAGGCCAATTTTGTTCTTCACGGGTACTCGCTCGCCGAGCGCGGTCCCACCGGTGCGGCAACGGACGCGAAGTTGGTGGACCACTGGAAGGCCCGTTGGGCGCTTCTGACCGGCGAGTTGCGGGGCTAATA
>DASWYH010001041.1:0-9192 GCA_036405095.1 Gemmata sp.
GGGTGCGCCGGAACGGGTGATCAAATGGGTGCGGCGCAACCCGACGCTGACCGGAGCGCTGGCGGCGGTGGCGCTGGCCCTGAGCACGGGGGCGACGGCCAGTTACCTGGGGTATCTCGAGGCACGCAAGCAAACGGCCCTCGCTCGGCAGAACCAGGACGAGTCCGACAAACAGACGCGGCTCGCCGAAGCCGGGCAGCGGGAGGCCGAGAAGCAGGCGAAAATTGCGAAGACGCAGACGCGGCTCGCCGAAGCCGGGCAGCGGGAGGCCGAGAAGCAGACGGAAATTGCCCGGGTCATCTCGCAGTTTTTGGCCGGCCTGTTCGAGGACAACACCCCGGTCGCGTTCACGAGCCGGATCTTGGGCAGGCAATCGCCCGACGCCGCAAAGCTCACCGCCCTGGACATCGTCGCTCGTGGCGCGCAGAAGCTGAACACCGAACTGCGCGACAAGCCCCGTATCCGGGCCGCACTGCTGGAGCGCATCGGCAACGTTTATACGGACCTCGGCCGCCCTCGTGAGGCCCAACCGCTTCTCGAGGAAGCTTTGGAATTGAACCGCCAGTTCGGCCCCGAGTCCCCCGAATACGCCACGAGTTGCCTCGGCATCGGGTTACTGCACGTGGCCCTTGCGGACACGCGCGAGGCCGGCAAGTGGGTGGAGCGCGCGCTGGACCTGCGCCGCAAGCTCCTGAGCGCGAACCCGTCCCGCGAGAACGAGGCGCGGGTCGCTGACGCGCTCTTCTACCTCGGCTTCCTGCGGTGCTTGCTGCACCGGTTTTCGGAGGCCGAGGGGCTCTTGAACGAGTGCCTGGCGGTTCGGGTGCGGCACTTCGGCGAGGAGAGCTTGGAGGTCGTCACCACGCTCTCCGTGTTGGTGTTCGCTAAGGCCATGTCGCCCGGCGGAACCAATCCGCGTCAGGTCTTATTTCTGCTCGACCGGGTCCAAGCCATCAACGACAAGCTCACCGTCAAGAGCCCGCTTGCCGACCTGGTGCGCCTCTTATCGGAAGCCAAGAAAGCGGAGGCAAGCGACCCCAGACGGGCGCAGGGGCTGTACGAGGAGGCGGACGCGAAGGTGACCCACCTGCTGGGGGCGGACCACATTATTCTGGCCTTCACCCGCATTCAGTTCGCCAACTTCCTGAACAAACGCGACCCCGCTGGCGCGGCCCGGCTGTGCGGGCTCGTGGTCGCGAGTTACCGCAAGGCGCTCGGGCCGGACGCTCTGCCGCTCGCCGGCCGCCTACTCGAACAGGCCGCGGCCGAGCAGCATTTGGGGCACAACGCGGTGGCAGAAACGGCCCTCCGCGACGCGATCCGCATCCACCGTAAGCACGGCAGCGCTCAGCCCGGGGAGCTGCGGGAGCGCTCCGCGTGCCTGCTCCGGCTGGCCGAGCTCGTCGCCGCACATGACAACGGAGCCGATGAGTTCTACCGCGAGGGCTTAGCGATCCGGCTCCGACTGGCGGCCGGCGAGGCCGGCGCCGACGGAAGGATCGGCCCCGCCGGACGGCAGTTGGCTCAGGTGCTACTGCAAAAATCGTTTCCAGTGAGGCCCAAAAAGACGATTAAGTCGGTGTTCGAGTTAGAAGTCGCGCGCTACTGGGTTCGGGCGGCGCAGGCGCTGGCCGAGCGCCCACGGGACCCCGCGGATGACGCGATCGTTCGCGAACACTTCCACGCGCAGGCGGTCCAGAGGCTCCGCGGCGCGGGAGCCAGCGGCCAACTCGACCCGGCGGTTCTTCAGAAGGATGCCGGGTTTGAACCGTTGCACGCGCGCCCCGACTTCAAGGAACTGCTGAACGAACTCACCCAGAAGCGCACGCCCCCGACCAAAGGCGGGCACTGAAACAACGATCTCGATCCGCGCCGCCGGGGTGCGGTGGGGCTCATGCGCGAGGACCGATCCGGACCCGTTCGGTGCCGAGTTGCTGGGCGATCCGCGGCACCTGAGCGGTTGATTCGGAGCCCGGCGGGGTGGATCGCGAAGGCGGCTCGCGTGACGGAGCCGCCCCGTGCCTCCGCCTCCTTCGGAAGTGCGTCCGGCCTCGAACGTGGGCTCGCAACTTGAGCCACGGCCTCCCGCCTTGTGAACACGCGCCGAGACCCCCTGCCATTCGCGATACGACCTCATGTGAGCCCGTCGCCGGCGATTCTGGCTGCACGAAGCGCGAACGTGGGATAAGATGCGGTCATGAACGTCACGGACGAGCAGCCGTTCCTCGACGCGGTGTTCGACCGGTACGCGGACGACCACCCGCGGCTGGTGTTCGCCGACTTCCTCGACGACTCCGGCGCCCCCGAGCGCGCGGAGCTGATCCGCGTTCAGCTCGCGCTCGCGCGGCTGAGCGAGGACGACCCGCGGCGCCCCGGTCTGCTCGACCGGCAGGCCGAACTCCTCAACCAGAACCAGGCCGAGTGGCTGGCGCACCTCGCCGGACTGGTCGAGATGGTGGACTTCCGGCGCGGCATCCCGGACTCGGCGCTGGTCGATGCGACGACCTTTCTGGAACATGGCGCCGAGTTGTTCCGCCGGCTCCGGCTCCGCCGGCTCTGCTTGCGCGACGCCGCCCCGGTGCTGGAAAAGCTCGCGGCCTGCCCGCTGCTCACCGGGGTCCGCGAACTCGACCTCTGCAACTGCGACCTCGGCCCCAACGGGCTGGCCCTTCTGGCGAAATCGCCGCACCTCCGGAACCTCGACGCGATCGACCTCGGGTTCAACAAGCTCGACGACGCGGCCGTCGAAGCGCTGGCGCGCAGCAGCAACTTCGCGAACCTGCGCGCCCTCGCGCTCAATGACAACGACCTCATCGGGGACGCGGGCGCCCGGAGCCTCGCGGACTCGCCGTTCTTCGCCGGGCTCACGGCGCTCGACCTCTCGGGGAACGAGCTCGGCGATGCGGGCGCAACGGCACTGGCCGGGAGCCGCTCGCTGCCGCGCGTCCGGGCGCTCAAACTCGCCGGGAACCGCATCGGGGACGCGGGCGTGACGGCCCTCGCGCGCTCCGCCCTGTTCACGCGGGCGGTGGCCGCCGGACCCGCGCTGGTGCTGCGCGCGAACGCGATCGGGCACGCGGGCGCCGCAACCCTCGCCGCGTGCCCGGCGCTCAGGGCGTGCCGCGCCCTCGATCTGTCGCACAACTACCTGGGGAACGCGGGGGCCGCCGCGCTCCTCGCTTCGCCCCATTTGGGGAAGCTGAACGCGCTCCGGCTCGCACGGAACCAGATCACCGATGCCTTCGCGCTCGCGTGCCACGAGCACCTCGACCAGCTCTTCGACCGGTTACACACGTTCGACCTCTCGGCCAACCGCCTCACCCGGCGGGGCCTCAACGTGCTGGGGGCCATTCGTGGGGGACGCCGCGTTCACATCGACGTGAGCCAAAACGTGCAGTCCGCGCCCTTCGGCGACGCGCCGGTTGCGGTGTCGGACCTGCTGCCCAGCGTGCTCGACGCCGCGCGCCTGCGGCACCGCGTCGCCAACCCGCGCCAGCAAGCCGACGGAGGGTAGAAGCCCGCCCGCCCTTGCAAGCGCTTGCCCCGCGGTGCGGCCCACTTTAGAATTCGCGCACTTCTTCAGCTCCCAGTGCCGGTAGCGCCACCGCTCCCCTTTCCCGGAAAAGCGCCGATGAACAGCACGTGTCCCAGTTGTGGGGTTCTGTACAACGTGGCCGCGAAGGACATCGGGCGCCGGCTGAAGTGCAAGAAGTGCAGCGCCCCCCTTGCGGTCACCGATGCCGGATTGGTGCGCGACGAATCGCCCCCGCCCGCAGAACGGCACTCCCTCGACGCCGAACCGGAACCGCGGAGGCGCCGGTTGGGGCTCGGGTTCGATCCGCTGGCGCTGGTGGGCGAGATTCCGGGCGTTCTGTTCGGTATCGGGGTCGTGCTCGTGCTGTTCTTCACCTTCCTCCAGGTGCTGTCCGCGGCGTCCAACCTGCGCGCCGCCGAGTACTCGAAAAAGGTCGCGCTCGCGGAGGAGATCGAGATCCGGGAGCTGCTCCCACCCGACAAGAAGGACAGCGCCGACCTCGAACCCGACAAGCGGAAAGATTACGACGAGAAGAAGAAGAAGATCGAGGACCGGTACTTCCTGAAAAAGAAGATCGCGGACGAGGAGAAGCGGGCCACCGAGATCGGCAACCGGCGGACGCTGGTGCTTGAGGGCTACGGCACCATGTTCGGGTTCATGTTCGTGGCGTTCGGGTGCCTCGGGTTCCTCCGCACCCAGCAGCCCATGATCCTGCGGATCGTGGCCGGGATCATCCTGACGGGCATGATTTTGGGGCTGTTCAAACTGGCCCTGGGAACCGGTGCGGGGATCGGGGCCGGGGTCAACATCGGTTAACGGGCCGGCCCCCGTGGCGCTTCGTAAACTAGAACCCCAACTCCGCCCGCGCACGGCGCGCGGGCGGGGCGCCACGACCGCGAGCGACCAACGAAGCCATGCCCGATTCCGATCCGATGGTGCCCAAGTACAAGCGGGTTCTGCTCAAGCTCAGCGGCGAGGCCCTCGGCTTCGGCGGCGGCAAGCTCGGCATCAACCTCGACGAGACCAAGCTCATCGCGGCCCAGCTCGCCCGCGTCGCGGCCCGGGGCGTGCAACTGGCCGTGGTCATCGGGGGCGGGAACCTGCTCCGGGGTGCCCAGTTCTCCGCCGGCGACGAGCAGATCCGCCCCGCCACCGCGGACTACATGGGGATGCTCGCCACCGTGATGAACGGGCTGGCGCTCCAGGACACCCTTGAGGCGATGGGGGTGGAGACCCGGCTCCAGAGCGCCGTGCGCATGGAAACGGTCGCCGAGCCGTACATCCGGCGACGCGCGCTCCGGCACCTGGAAAAGGGCCGGATCGTGATCCTGGCCGGCGGCACCGGCAACCCCTTCGTGACGACCGACACCGCCGCCGCCCTGCGCGGCACCGAGCTCCAGGCCAACGTGCTCCTCAAGGCCACCAAGGTGGACGGCGTGTACAACGCGGACCCAGTGAAGAACCAGTACGCCGAGAAGTTCGAGAAGCTCACGTTCGATCAGGTGATCCAGAAGCAGCTCGGGGTCATGGACATCGGCGCGTTCGAGATGTGCCGGCTCGCGAAGCTGCCCATCCTGGTGTTCAACTACCGGCAAGACGGGGCCATCGAAAGGGCCGTTGCCGGGCAGCCCATCGGGACCGTTGTCGCGGGTTGAACCCGGCGCGCCGCGGGGCTCCGGCCCCAAAGCGCGTCTTCCCAACCGACCCACAAACTGCGACAATATCAGCCTGAACGGATCACCGACACTGACCCTGGTGAGTTATGACCGGCCCGCAGATTCTGAAGGACTCCGAAGACCGGATGGAGAAGGCGCTCGACGTGTTCCGCAACGACCTGAAGGGGTTGCGGACCGGGCGCGCGTCCCCGCAGATGCTCGACTCGCTCCGCGTGGACAACTACGGCACCATGTCGCCGGTGCGCGACGTCGCGTCGGTGACGTGCCCGGACGCGGCCACCATCGTCATCAAGCCCTACGCGGCCGAGAGCCTCAAGGAGATCGAGAAGGCCATCCGCGCCAGCGACCTCGGCCTGGCGCCCAATAACGACGGCAAGGTCATCCGGCTCACGATGCCCGCGATGAGCGGCGACCAGCGCAAGAAGATCGTGGCCCAGCTCAAGAAGTCCGGCGAGGCCGCGAAGGTGTCGTGCCGCAACATCCGCCGGGACGGGAACAAGCACTTCGACGACGCCGAGAAGGCCAAGGCCATGACCGAGGACGAGCGCGACAAGGGCAAGGCGAAGATGCAAGACCTGCTCAAGAGCTACGAGGGCAAGATCGACGATCTCGCCAACAAGAAAGAAAAAGAAGTGATGGAACAGTAGGCCACGAGGGCCGGGTTCCGCGGTTGGGCCGGAGCGGTGAGAAAGGCTTCTGGGCGTAGGTCGGGCTGTGCCCGAGCCAAAGGAACGTCGGGCACAGCCCGACCTCTACCCAGAAGCCTTCTCACCGCGTCTGCCTGAAAGCCCTCGTCGGGCGCGAAGGGTTCGCGAACGCTCCCGGCGAGGGTTCCGAATCCTGCCGCGTGGCTCCCCATGAGTGACGAACAATGAGTGACACGTGACGAGCCGAAGGGCGCGGGTGCGCTCGCGCCTGGCCCCTCGTCACCCAGCACTTGCGGAATCGAGTTACTGAATGCGATCCCTCCGCGCCGTGTCCGAACTGTTCCCGCGGGCGCTCGAAGCCGGTCTCACCGACGAACAGGTTGCCGAGAGCCGCGCCCGCTTCGGACCGAACCGGCTCACCGCACTACCCCGCGAACCGGTCTGGCAAAAGTTCCTCGACAAGTTCGACGACCCCATCATCCGCATCCTGCTCGCCGCCTCGCTGCTCAAAATTGTGGTGGACCTGTTCGGCACCTCGGCGCTCGCGGGTGCGCTCGCGCTCGGGGCCGCGGTCGCGGTGCTCGTGGCGGCCCTGGTCACGAAGCGCCGGAACCTGTTACCCACGCTCGCGTTCGTCCTCGCCGGGGTGCTGGGCGCGGTGAGCGCCGCGCTCGGCGACCCGTCCGTTGAGGGCGCGGCGGTGATGCTCGCCATCTTGCTCGCGACCGGGGTCGCGTTCTTCAGCGAGTACCGGAGCGACCAGGAGTTCGAGAAGCTCAACGCCACCCGGGACGCGATCCGCGTGAAAGTGGATCGGGGCGGCAGCGTCCGCACGGTGCCGCTCGAAGACACCGTCGTCGGCGACCTCGTGGTGCTCGAAATGGGGGACGAGGTCCCGGCCGACGGACGTATTGTTTACGCGAACGACCTCCGGATCGACCAGGCGCTGATGACCGGCGAGAGCGAGCCGGTACGGAAGGCCCCATCGGGCCTCGACGAGACGGGCGAGAGCCCGGACCAGCCCGGGTGCGCGTTCCGCGGCACGCAGGTGGTGGACGGCGCGGCCCGAATGGTCATCACCAACGTGGGCGACGACACCATGCTGGGCCAGATCGCCCGGCGGCTCTCGGGGGAGCCCGACGAGGCCCAACCGCTCACCGACCGCGTCGCCCAGAAGCTCACCATCTCGAAAGCGTCCACGCCGCTCCAGGAGAAGCTCGAAGCGCTCGCGGGGCGCATCAGCAAGATCGGCTACGCCGCCGCGGGCGCCATTTTCCTCGCGCTGCTGGTCCAGGGGGTTATCACGGGCGAGGTGCGCGCGCCGCGCGCGGGGGAGGACGCGGGCAAGGTGCTGCTCGCGAGCGTCGGCGCGCTCCTCTCGTACCTCGTGTACATGGTGATCGTGATCGTGGTCGCGGTGCCCGAGGGGCTGCCGATGAGCGTCACCGTGTCGCTCGCGATCGCGTGGCGCAAGATGAGCCAGTCCCACTCGCTCGTGCGGCAACTCGTCGCGTGTGAGACCATCGGTTCGGCCACGGTCATCTGCTCCGACAAAACGGGAACGCTGACTCAGAACAAGATGTCGGTGTCGCGCGTGGGGCTGGGCCGGCGCGCCTTCGATGGCCCGTCCGGGCTCCCGGCGGCGCCCGGTTCGCCGCTCGACTGGCTGGTCATCAACTCGGCCGCGAACTCGACCGCGAGCCTCGAACGCAAGCACGGCAAACCGCTGACTATCGGCAACACCACCGAGGGGGCGCTGCTGAACTGGCTCGCGGCGGGCGCGTGGGTCCGTCCCGAACCCTTCGACTACGCCACCTTGAGGACCCAGTTCCGGGTGCTGTACCAGCTCCACTTTTCTTCGGAACGCAAGCGGATGACGAGCGTCGTGGGCGGCCCCGGGCGCCCGATCGTACTCGTCAAGGGGGCACCGGAGGCGCTGCTCGCGCGGTGTGAGCAGTACCTCGCCGCCGACGGCTCCGCTCACGACCTCACGCCGGAAGCTCGGGCCGAGATTCAGGCCCAGATCTCGGCCGCCGCCGGGGACGCGATGCGCACCCTCGCGTTCGCGCACGCGGAGCTGTCCGACGACTTCCCACGGGACCAAGAGCAGATCCACGAGCGGCTCGCCGAGGTGGAACGCGGGCTGATCTTCGACGGGTGGGTGGGCATCCGCGACCCGTTGCGGGATGACGTGACCGAAGCCGTCCGGCGGTGCCGCGCCGCGGGCATTGAAGTGAAAATGATTACCGGGGACACGCTCGAAACGGCCCGTGCCATCGGGCGCGAGGTGGGGCTGCTCGATGCCCCGGACGCGCTCACGATGACGCACGCCGAGTTCGAGAAGCTCACCGACGCCGAGCTTTCCGAACGGCTCCCCCGGCTCCGCGTCCTGGCCCGCGCGCTGCCCGGCGACAAGTACCGCTTGGTCCGACTGCTCCAGGCGCAGAACCACGTGGTCGCCATGACCGGCGACGGCACCAACGACGCCCCCGCGCTCAAACGGGCCGACGTGGGGCTCGCGATGGGCCTGTCCGGAACAGAGGTGGCCAAGGAGGCCAGCAAAATCGTGCTGCTCGATGATGCGTTCAGCACGATCGTTCGCGGGGTGCAGTGGGGCCGGGCGCTGTACGAGAACATTCAGCGGTTCATCCAGTTCCAGCTCACCATCAACGTGTCCGCGCTGCTGATCGCGTTCATCGGGCCGTTCCTCGGGCTGAAGCCGCCCTTTACGGTGCTGCAACTGCTTTGGATCAACGTCATCATGGACACGTTCGCGGCCATCGCGCTGTGCAGCGAACCGCCGCGCGCGAACCTCATGGCCCGGCCCCCCAAGCGGCGCGACGAGAGCATCATCACGCCCGCGATGTACGGGACCATCGGCGGCACGGCCGCGTTTTTCGTTGTGGTGATGCTCGCGCTGCTCCTGGGCATGCACCACGGGGGCTGGTTCGCGGGCGACGGTTCGCCGTCGGAGTTTCCCGGCCTGACGCTCCGACAGGTGACGCTGTTCTTCACCGTCTATGTGTTCTTCCAGGTGTGGAACCAGATCAACTGCCGGTCGCTCGACCCGAGCGAATCGGGGCTGCACCGGCTGTTCGAGAACCCGCAGTTCCTGCTGATCGCGTCGCTCACGGTGGTCGGTCAGGTGCTGATCGTCACGTTCGGCGGTCAGGTATTCAACGTCGCGCCTCTGACCCCACTTGACTGGTTCGCGGTCGCCGGCGCGACCGCGAGCGTTCTTCTGTACGCCGAGGTCGCGCGCTGGGTGCGCCGGGGCCGCGCTCCGGCGCCAGCCCTACCGCCCGCCCCGGTCGCGCTCAACACAGGTGCGTGA
>DASWYH010001042.1:0-2997 GCA_036405095.1 Gemmata sp.
GGGGTCGCAGTACGGCGCGCCGGGCTCGTACACGCTCGCGGGGCCGCCCGAGAGGATGATCCCCTTCGGGTTCAGCTCCCTCACGCGGGCCGCGGAGATGTCGTGCCGCACCACCTGGCAGAACACGTTCAGCTCGCGCACCCGCCGGGCGATCAGTTGCCCGAACTGCGAGCCGAAGTCGAAAATCAGGACCAGTTCGTTTGTCATAAGTGGAACCAAAACGATCAACCACAAAGACACAAAGGGCACGAAGAAGGGGAGAGACGAAAACCCGCTCCGCTGTGCTCTTCGTGCCCTTATGTGTCTTCGTGGTCAGCTCTTTTTCCCTAACTCTTGTGCCCGTTTCGTCGCGGCCTCGACCGCGTTAATGGCCGCGGCCCGGAACGCGGCCCGTTCCAGCTCGTGGATGCCGGCGATCGTGGTGCCGCCGGGCGAGGCGACGGCGTCCTTGAGCGCGCCGGGGTGCTGGCCGGTTTCGAGCACCATTTTCGCGGCGCCGAGCACCGTTTGCGCGGCGAGCGCCTGCGCCACCCCGCGCGGCAACCCGCAGCGCACCCCGCCGTCCGCGAGCGCCTCAACGAACATGTAGACGTAAGCGGGGCCGCTGCCGCTCAGGCCGGTCACGGCGTCGAGCAGGTTTTCGGGGAGGTGAAACGCCTCCCCCACCGCGCCAAACAACTTCCCCACGAGGCCGATACCGCTGTTGCCCGGTTGCGGGTCGCGGGTGGCGTAGCCGGTCGCGCTTTCTCCCACCAGACAGGGCGTGTTGGGCATCACGCGCGCGAGTCGCTCCGTGCCGAACCCGGCCGCGAGCGCGTCCAGCGTGACCCCGGCGGCGATCGAGATGACGAAGTGCCGGGGGCCGAGCGCGCCGCGCACCTCCGCGGCCACGGCGGGCACGATGTGGGGCTTTACGGCCACAACGAGCACGTCGCACCGTTCGACCACGTCGCCGTTCGATGCCACGGTTCCGATCCCGGTTGCGGTCTCGAACTTCGCGCGCGTCTCGGGGTACGGGTCGGCCGCGCAACAGCGGTTGACATCGAGGAGCCCGGCCCGCGCCCACGACGCCGCGAGCGCGGTGGCCATCTGCCCGGCGCCGAGGAAGCCGACCGACAGCGGGAACGGGTCCGCATGCGTCATCGAAGAGCGAGCCCCACGGGTCGGGTACACAAAGGGGGAAAGGACTTATCATAGCAATTGTGCCCGGTTCGCGGAAATGCTGGCTTCCGAACCGGCGCCCGTGTAATGTCTCCGGGACCGCACAACCTGCCTCGGGGAGCCTCGCGCCGCCCCGTTAGCCCGAAACCGAGCTGCCATGTCCGTTGATCCTCCTGTTCCCGCCCCGGTCGCGCCGCGCACGGGCTGGGCGAGCCTCAGAGACCTTACCGGGTATCAGTGGTTCGTGTTCGTCGTCTGCTGTCTCGCGTGGGATCTCGACTGCATGGACCAGCAGTTGTTCGTGTTGGCCCGCGACCCGGCGCTCGCGTCACTCATGCACAAGCCGGCGAACTCTCCGGAAGTTGGCAACATGGGGCCGTGGGCGACCGCCGTGTTCCTCATCGGTTGGGGGCTCGGTGGGATCGGGTTCGGGGTGCTCGGCGACCGACTCGGTCGCGTGAAGACGCTGACCGCAACTATCGGCTTGTACGCCCTTTTCACCGGGCTCAGCGCGCTGTCGGTGACGGAATGGGACTTTATGCTCTACCGGTTGCTCACCGGGTTCGGCGTCGGCGGGGCGTTCGCATCCGCGGTCGTGCTCCTGGCCGAAACCGTACCCAATAACGCGCGCCCGTACGCTCTGGGATTGTTTCAAGCGTCAAGCGTGCTCGGGAACTGCACCGCGGCGTTCATCAGCATGTACTTGGGGTCGCTTCAGAAACAGGGCGTGTTCCCGGCTGACGGGTGGCTCACCCCGTGGCGGGTGATGTTCCTCATCGGGATCTTGCCCGGGCTCCTGCTCGTGGTGGTCCAGTTCTCGCTTCGCGAGCCGGACAAATGGCTGGCCCTTCGGGCCGCGGAAACAACTGGGGCGCGCCCGTCGCCGTGGCAGCAGTTCACCGGCACGCTCGTCGGCATTTTCACCACGGCCCCATGGAACAAGCGATTGTTCTTGGGTCTCCTGCTCACCGGGGCCGGGGTGATCGGGCTGTGGGGCATCGGGTTCTTTGCCCCGCGGCTCATCGGGCTGGCGCTCGAGGAAACGCTCAAGACCGAGGGGCTGATGGGCGACCAACTGAAGGGCGAGATCGGGCGGTGGCGCGGGATCGGTTCGCTGGTGCAGAACGCCGGCGCCTTCTTGGGCATATTCGCGTTCAGTTGGGTGACCGGGATTTTCGGCCGGCGGCTCTCGTTCGGCATGTTCTTCGTGCTGGCCGCGATCACGACCGCGGGCACGTTCTGGTTCCTGAAGACCCGCGCGGATGTCTTCTGGATGCTTCCAATCATGGGCTTTTGCCAGCTCGCGCTGTTCGGGGGGTACGCCATTTACCTGCCGGAGTTGTTCCCAACGAAGTTCCGCAGCACCGGGACGAGTTTCTGCTACAACGCGGGGCGGGTGGTGGCGGCTGGGGGACTGTTCGTGATGGGGGAGCTGCCGAGCCTGTTCACCGGTGACACTGCGACCCAGTTCCGTTATGCGTGTGTGACAATGTGTGTGGTGTTCATGGTCGGGTTGCTGGTGCTGCCGTTCCTGCCCGAAACGAAGGACAAGCCGCTGCCCGAGTAGTAATGTGTCGTTGGCGAGCCCCGCCCTTGCGGGTGGGGGCGGGGGGCCGGGGGCGCCGATCGCTGCGCCCGCCCGGCGCTCGCGCTCCGGGTTCGCCCCCATTGACTGGAGCCAACGCAATGACGGTCCCGGATTGGTTGCAGTTGCGCGGCGGGGTGCTGAAGCCCGGCGTGCGCGCGGAAACGACCTTCGTGATGCTCGAAGGGAACCCGCTGTACAAGCTCGAAGTGCGCCCGGCGGCGGGCACGTTCGCGTGCGCCGTGAGCACC
>DASWYH010001043.1:0-3666 GCA_036405095.1 Gemmata sp.
GGCAAGGTGCTGGTGGTCGCCGGGAGCCGCGGCATGAGCGGCGCGGCAGTGCTGTGCGGCCATGCGGCGCTCCGCGCGGGCGCGGGCGTGGTCCAGGTCGCGTGCCCGCGCGAGGTGCAAAACGTAATCGCGGCGGCGTACCCGGCGTACACGACGTTCGGCATCCGCCAGCACACGGACGGGACGTTCGGTGACGGTGCCGCGGAGGACGTGGCCGCGTTGGCCGCAGCCGCCGATGTGGTGGTGGTCGGGCCGGGGCTGGGGCGCGAGGCCGGAACGGTCACGTTCGCGCGGCAGTTGCTCGCGGACCTGCCCGAAGCCACGATCGTACTCGACGCGGATGGGCTGTTCGCGGTGTCGCCCTTCCGTTCCGAATTCACGAGCGACACGGCGACCCTCGTCATGACCCCGCACCCCGGCGAGTTCGCCCGCCTGACGGGGCGCGACGCCCCCCGGACCGACGCGGAGCGCGAGGAACAGGCAACCGCGTTCGCGAAGGCGTTCGGCGGGGTGCTGCTCCTGAAGGGGGCGGGGACGGTCGTGACCGACGGTCTTAACGTGTACCGTAACGCCACCGGGAACCCGGGAATGGGAACCGGCGGCAGCGGCGACGTACTTTCGGGCGTCATTGCCGCGCTCATCGGCCAGGGGTTGGGCGCGCTCGACGCGGCGGTGCTGGGCGCGTGGGTTCACGGTCGGGCCGGTGACCTCGGGGCAGCCGCCCTGGGGCAAACCGCGCTGACCGCGCCCGACCTCCTCGACCATCTCCCGGCGGCGTTCAAAGAGCTAGAAACTCATTGGTAGGAGCGGTTATGCGGTTAGTTTGTCCCGAGTGCCACAGTAACGTCGTGGTCCCCGACGACGCGGCGGGCAAAGAGGCGACGTGCCCGAACTGCGGGAAGTCGTTCCCGACGCCGGCGCGGTACACCGCGACCGTATCGGAACTCGGCGCGGGGGTTGCGAGCGGGGTCGCAGACGCGCCTGCCGCACCCCCGGGACTGGTGCCGACCGCACCGGCCCCGGTGCCCGTAGACGCCCCGGCCGCGCCCCCGGGCTTCGTCCCGACCGCGCCGGCCCCGGTGAGCGGGGGCGCCGCGGCGCCGGCGGTTGGGGCGGGCTACACCCACTCGTGCGGCATCACCATTTCGCCGGGCGTGGTCGCGTGGCTCCCGGCGACACTGCTGACGCTGGTGTTCTTCCTCACGTTCTTTCCGTGGGTCGGCGCGTTCGCGGGTGACACCGCGGTGTACTCGCAGCGCCCGTGGGGCGCGGCTTTTAGCGGCAGCCCGGCGCGCAACTTCCGGTTCGAGGGGACGATCCCGAGCGGGTGGATCGACAAGGCGCGGAGCGACTGGAAGCTGCTCGTACCGTTCTTCTTGTTCCTCGTTGCTGCGATGGCGTTTGCGTGGCTGGAGCGCGTGTTCCGCGTGCCCCCGCCGAACGTGCCCCCGCTGGTGAAGGTGTGGAAGTGGCGCTACTCGATCGTTGCGGGCGCTGCGACGCTCGCGCTGCTCTTCTTCCTGTGGCAACTGGCGAACGGGTTCGGGATGGAGCGGGCCATCAAGGAGCAGGTCGCGGAGCAGTTCGCAAAGGCCCGTGTGGAAAAGGCCAACAGCCCGGCGGAACTGGGCACGATCGAGTACGCCGAGGCGCAAGCGCTCAAGGCGTATGGTCTGGAGTGGACGACGTGGCTGTACCTCGCGCTGCTGTGCAACGTTCTGGCCGTTGTAGCGGTGATCACCCAAGTTGTACTCGACAACCGCGGGAACAAGCCGCCGCCCAAGTTGCTGCTGCACTATTGATGTCCGTTGCGACGAGTTGAAATCGGCCCAGGGGGTTCGCGCTCCTGGGCCGAAAGCGCGGCAACAACCTACCGCCGGTTGACGCAATCGCTGTTCCGCCGACCCCCGTGCCGGGCAAAGCGCGGGCGATCTCCGAACCGGCCCTCACGCCAATCGGCACGGATCTCGTGCCAACTTCAAGCCGGAACACGTCTTGGGGAGCGAACTCAGGCACCGAGCCTGACCTTCGCACGTTCGGCCCGATCGGGTAGAATCCTCTTTTTGGTCCTGTACCCCGCGGGTCGGTGCGGAAAACCTCGAAGGATTCGCCATGTCTGAGTCAGCCGAACTGCTCGCCGACCTCACGCCCGATCAGCGCGCGGCGGTGACGCACGGCGAAGGCCCGCTGCTGATCCTCGCGGGCGCCGGGAGCGGCAAGACCCGCGTCATCACCCGCCGGGTCGCGTATCTGCTCCACTCGGGCGTGCGGGCGCACAACATCCTGGCGATCACGTTCACGAACAAGGCCGCCGGGGAGATGAAGAACCGCGTGGAGAAGCTCGCGCCCGGGAACCGGGTGTGGGTCAGCACGTTCCACAGCCTGGGCGCGCGCCTGTTGCGCCAGTACGCCGAGCGGCTCGGGTTCGACCGCAACTTCACCATCTACGACATGGACGACCGCAACAAGCTGGTGAAGGACGCGCTGGAGGCGTCGGGCTTCGACAACGTGAAGTTCAGCCCCGAGCGGGTCGGCAGCGCCATCAGCAAGGCGAAGAACCAGCTCATCACCCCGCCGCAGTACCAGAAGGCCGCGACCGACTTCTTTCAACAGACCGTAGCGGCAGTGTACCCGCTGTACGAGAAGCGGCTCCGCAAGGCGAACGCGATGGACTTCGACGACCTGCTGTACCTGCCCGCGATGGCGCTGAAGACCAACGCCGAGTTGCGCGCCGAACTCGACGCCCGGTTCCGATACGTTCTCATCGACGAGTACCAGGACACCAACTCCGCGCAGTACCAGATCGTCAAGCAACTGAGCATCGACCACCCGAACATTTGCGTGGTCGGGGACCCCGACCAATCGATTTACCGGTGGCGCGGGTCGGACATCAAAATCATTCTCGATTTCGAGCGCGACTTCCCGGACTCGCGCACCATCACACTGGCCCAGAACTACCGCAGCACGAAGAACATCATCCGCGCGGCCAGCGTGCTGATCGACCACAACAAGCAGCGCAAGAAGAAAGACCTCGTCACCGACAACCCACAGGGTGACCCGGTCAACGTCATCACGTTTGATAACGGGCTCGACGAGGCCGAGGGCGTCGTGATGCGCATCAAGGAGGCGGTGAAGAGCGGCAAGTACAAGTACCGCGACCACGCCATCTTCATGCGCATCAACGCGCTCACGCGCTCGCTCGAAAGCGCGTTCGTGAAGCACGGCGTGAAGTTCCAGATCGTGAAGGGGCTCGCGTTCTTCGAGCGCAAGGAGAACCGCGACGTGCTCGCGTACCTGCGGTTGCTGACCAACCCGCAGGACAGCGTCGCCTTCCTCCGCATCGTGAACGAGCCCGCCCGCGGCATCGGTAAGGTGTCGCTCGACAAGCTCCAAGGGTTCGCGGCGGACCAGGAAATCGGGTTACTCACCGCGGCCGGGCAGATCGCGCGGATCACCGAGATCAAGGGGAAGGCCGCGAGCGGGTTGCGCGACTTCTACCGCGTGATGACCGACCTGCGGTCCAAAATGGACCAGCCGCCGCACGAACTCGTGCGCCTCGTGCTGGAAAAATCGGGCTACGAGGCGATGCTGCGCGAGTCCGGCGAAGAGGAAGACGCGGACCGGCTCGCGAACGTCAGCGAGTTGGTCACCGCCGCGAAACAGTTC
>DASWYH010001044.1:0-1897 GCA_036405095.1 Gemmata sp.
GTCGTTCACCCGGTGCAATTTCTTGTCGAATTCTCCGTTCGCATCCAATTCGGCGAGCGAGATCGGTTCTTCCGCTTGCCGTTCGCCGGTTCGGACCACGAGCGCCAGTTCGCGAGTCGAGCCCCCCTTGCGCAGTTCCCAGACGGCGTGTGCCTCGGGGTAAGCGGCCCCAATCACGCGCTCGATGTCTGGCGCGCGCTTCTCCGCTTTCGGTTTCAAGAGCACGTTTTGCTCAAGAGTGAGACTGTAGCCGACCTGCATTGGTGCCCTCTTTTACGGCAGCGGAATGTCCTTGAACTCGAACGTCACCTCGTGAGTGACGGTGTGCCACTCGGTGAGTACCAGCTTGGCCGGGGCGCCGGGCTGCGGACCCGCTTGGCCGGTGCGCCGGTTCTCCGGCCCGAACATCATCACCATTTGCAACCCGCCCGGGGTGTGGTTGCTCGATTGCAACCCGTAACTGAAGTACCGGGTGCCCTTGTCGTCCATCAGTTCGATGCGCTGCT
Source organism: Gemmata sp. (assembly GCA_036405095.1). GTDB lineage: Bacteria > Planctomycetota > Planctomycetia > Gemmatales > Gemmataceae > Gemmata. The sequence goes on from DASWYH010001044.1 coordinate 507, forward strand.
GGATGTTGTTGGCCCACATATAGTCATCGCCGCGGCGCGGGTCCACCGGGGTGCGGTTCCTCGCGGTCACGCTCACCACATACGTGCCTTTGTTATTCCCGTCCTCGGCACACGAGGTGAGTTCCAGGTCCGCGGTGCGCCCGGTGAACGCCTTTTTTTGCACCTTCAACGGGTCCGCGATCACCAGTTCCGGCGACGTCCCCGATAGCAACTCGATGCGCACACGCCCCTTCAGCGCCTTGATGGTGGTCGCGCCGCGGTCGGCGCGGGTCAGGTTCACGCCCATCGACTGCGTGTGCGACCGGCCGCCGCGGTTGAAGTAACCCGAGCGGTACTCGAAGTCGTTGCGCTCGCGCGGCGGGACCAGCGACCCGCCCAGGTTGTCCGTCGCGACCAGTAGCTCGGCCTGGGAGACCCCGAGCATCGGGTTCTTCGGTTCGGACTGAACCTGGAAGTTCAGGTTCAGGTACTCGTTGATCCGCTCCCCGCCCCCCCGCTTGCTGATCCCGGAGAGCTGGACGTTGCGGTTGCAACTGATGTTCGTCGCCAGGAACCGGAACGGCCCGGCGTAAGCGACGTGCGGGTTCATGGCGTCCTGGTTGTAGACGCGGACCGTGCTGTCTTCGTAATCCGTGTAAGCGGTGAACCCGATCTTGTTCGCAACGGTGTCCACGGCCTGCCAGAACGGCGTGTCGGCGAACTCGAACGAGAGCTTGGTGTCCGACTGCTCGCCGAAGTCGATCTTGTAGCCGGTTTGTCGGGCGATTTCCTCGAAGATCTGCTTGGGGGTGCGGTCCTTGGCGCTGAACGTGACCCGCTTCGGGGACACGAGCCGGTCGTGGTCCAGTTTGCGGACCAGCACCGAGAGCCGGCGCTGCACCTCGGGGTTGTCCGTGCTGTTCAGCGCCCGGCGCATGAACGGGAGCGCCTTCTCGCCCTTCTGTGCGAGGTCGCGCCCGGCCTGTTCGCGGGTGCGCCAGTCGTCGGAGCCGAGGTCCTTGATGAGCTGCTCGGTGGCCGTGTCGCCGGGGCCGTCGGCGACCAGCGGCATGGCGGACACCTGTCCGGGAGCGTAGTAGCGCTCCTTCCCGGCGACCGCACACGCCGCAACGAGCATCAACCCAAAAACCGCAGTAGTGGCCGCCGTGCGCATGAGGTGCCCCGGTGGAGTCGATCAGAGGAGTTATTCGGAACGCAGCACGAATACGGGTTCTAGCCTAACAGCAGGTAAGGGCGCTCTCAAGAGTGCGACAGCCGCCTCGTTACGCAATTTTGTAAAGAAGCGTTCAAGTCTGCTCGGCCCGGCGGAGCTGCCGGTTGGGCCGGTTGCGCGGGGCGAATCGGTTGCGGCTTTTGGGCCGACACAAAAAGGAGACCCGCTGCGGCGCGCC
>DASWYH010001045.1:0-9080 GCA_036405095.1 Gemmata sp.
GCGCGACATCCTCACGGCCAACAGCCGCGACGGGATGACCCCGGAAGAATGGATCGCGTTCGTCAAGAAGGTGGACGAGCAGGCCGCGAAGGGCGCCCGGACCGACTACCCCGAGAAGAAGACGCTCGACCTCTTCTGGCGCCGCCAGCAGCAGGTGCCGACCGAGGCGTGGGGCGAAAAGGTCGCGGCGGCGTTCCTGGGCGTGCGGCTCGAATGTGCCCAGTGCCACAAGCACCCCACGGACCGCTGGACGCAGGACGAGTACTGGGCCTTTGCTAACGTGTTCGCGGCGGTCACGTTCGCGAACAACCAGTTCAGCAGCCCCGACGTGAAGAAGGCGGTGGACGCGGAGAACGCCGCCCGGCGGGAGAAGGCCCCGAAGGCGAACAACAACAACGTCCTCCTCGTGCGCGAGATGTTCAGCGGCCCGAACGCCCGGATGCGCCCGAACCCGGGGACCGGTAAGGTGCCGCTGCCCCGCACGCTCGGCGGCGACACGATCAGCGCGAACGTGAAGGCCGGCGAGGACCCGCGGGCGAAGCTCGCCGAGTGGCTCACCGCGCCGGAGAACCCGTTCTTCGCCAAGAGCTTCGTGAACCGCGTCTGGGCGCACTACTTCGGCGTCGGGCTGGTGAACCCCGTGGACGATTTCTCGCTCGCGAACCCGCCGGTCAACGCCCGCCTCCTGGAGGCGCTGACGAAGGACTTCATCGCGAGCAAGTTCGACCTCCGCAAGCTCGAACGCGCGGTGCTACTGAGCCGGACGTACCAGCTCAGCTACGTCCCGAACGAGAGCAACAAGTTCGACAAGAACAACTTCTCGCACGCCTACGTCCGGCCGCTGATGGCCGAACAGGTGGTGGACGTGCTGAACGCGGCGCTCGGCGTGGACGAAAACTTCGTCGGGGCCGACGCCGACTTCGCCGGGCTGAAGATGGTGGAGGTCGGTTCGAGCCGGCTGACGGGTTCGGTGTCTTACGCGCTGCGGATCTTCGGGCGCCCGCCCCGCACGACCGCGTGCGACTGTGAGCGCGCGATGGAACCGGCCCTCCCGCAGACCCTCTTCCGGATGACCGACGCGGCTGTGCTGGTCAAGTTCACGAACGGCACCGGCCGCGTGACGAAGCTCGCGAAGAGCAAACTGAGCAACGAAGAACTTGTTGACGAGGCGTTCCTCGCGACGCTCTCGCGCCTGCCGAACGCGCGCGAAAAGGCCGACGGCCTCGAACACCTGAAGGGCGCCAAGAACCGCACCGAGGGCGTCACCGATCTGGTGTGGGCGCTCGTGAACACGCGCGAGTTCATTCTGAATCACTGAGGCTTCTTGGGGCAAGCGCCCCGAAAGCCCGGTACGCAAACGCGACCCCGGCCCGATTCACCACTGACCACTGACTCGACCTTCTCTAACGGAGCCCCTGCCATGTCCGAGATGCGCCGAACCGACTGCGAAGGCTTCCACCGCCGGGACGTGCTGACCATCGGGTCGGCCGGTATCCTCGGCCTCACCCTCCCCGGCGTCCTCGCCTCCGAAGCGAAGGCCAAGGCCGCGAACAAGGATCTCGGCTCGGGCCAGGCGAAGGCCAAGAGCGTCATCCTATTGTGGCTCGCCGGCGGCCCGGCCACCATCGACATGTGGGACAACAAGCCGGACGCCCCCGAGGGCATCCGCGGCGAGTTCAAATCCATCGACACGAGCGTGACCGGGATCAAGGTCGCGGAGACCTTCCCGAAGGTGGCGCAGGTCGCGAACAAGCTCACCATCGTCCGCTCGCTGTACCACACCATCCCGAGCCACAGCCCGGCGACGGTGTTCATGACCACCGGGAACAAGCCGACCGCCGCGCTCCAGTACCCGTCGATGGGTTCGGTCGCGGCCCGGATGCTCAAGACGGAAGTCGGCGTACCGCCCTACGTCACCTTCGGCGACATCCGCAACGGCACCGCCGGGCTCTCGGGCTACCTCGGCACCGGGTACAACCCGTTCGTGATCGAGGGCGGCGCGCCGGCCAAGGGCGGGAAGGGCGGCGGGTTCAGCGTCCGCGGCCTGACCCTCAAGGGCACCTTCACTCTCGAAGACCTGGAGAAGCGCGACGCGCTCCTGCGGAAGTTCGATAACGGGTTCGCGGGCCTGGACAAGTCGAACGACATCGTGGACGGGCTCGACACGTTCCACCAACAGGCGCTCGACATCCTGCGGAGCGAAAAGACCCGCAAGGCGCTCGACCTCACGACCGAAGCCCAGGCGACCCGCGACCTGTACGGCCCCACGCCGTTCGGCCAGGGCGCGCTCGCGGCCCGGCGCCTGGTGGAAGCCGGCGTCCGGTTCTCGACCGTGAGCTTCGGCGGCTGGGACACCCACGGCCAGACCTTCAACGCCCACAAGACCCGCCTCGCGCCGACCACCGACCAGGTGCTCGCGGCGCTCATCAAGGACCTCGACGACCGGGGCCTGCTCGACAGCACCATCGTGATGTGCGCCGGCGAGTTCGGGCGCACGCCGAAGATCAACAAGAACAGCGGGCGCGACCACTGGGCGCGGTCGATGGCGTGCGTGCTGGCCGGGGGCGGCATCAAGCGCGGGTACGCCCACGGCACCACCGACGCGAGCGGCATGGCCCCGGCGACCGAGCCGGTCACGCCGGACGATGTGTCGAGCACCATCTTCAACAACCTGGGCGTCGCGCCCAGCACCGAACTGCAAACCGCAACGGGCCGGCCGATCCAGCTCTTCCGCGAGGGCAAGGTGATCGAGAAGATCATCGGCTGATCGCTGAGCAGCGTCAGTAACGCGCGGGGGAGCGAAAGCTCCCCCGTGTCGTTTGGTATACCCCGGCGGGTGCGCGATGTGGGGCGGAGCGAGTTGCGTATGGACCGCTGGTTCGAGGGCGTGTATCTGGTCGGCCGGTACAACTGGCTGCAAACGGGCGTCTGGCTGCTCGCGCACAACGGCGAAGCGGCGGTTCTGGAGCAACCGCCCACGAACATCGTCGGGATCGGGGCCGGACCCGATCCGGCGGCAGACGCCGAACGGGCCGCGCGCGAGCTTGGGGTCTCAGTGAAGTTCCTGCTCTGCACCCACACGCACCACGATCACTTCAGCACGACAACATTCGACGCGATGCGGCGACGGTTCCCCCACGCCGAGCCGGTGTACCAGAGCGGGTTCCGCAACCTCACGGGCGACCGCCCGGGCGTGCGGTACTTCGGCGCCGAGTGTGACCTCTCGGTGGGCGGCGAACCGCTCCACCTCGTTCACGCACCGAAGCACAGCCGGACGGACACGGTGGTGCTCTTTCGCGGGTCCGCGTGTACCGGCGACTGGGAGCTGAACACCGTCCGTACGGTGAACGAGAGCGTGCCCGTCGAAACGCGCCGGGACTCGTGCGCGCGGCTGATCGCGTTCCTGGACCGGGCACGGTATCACGTCCACCGCGTGTACTCGGTTCACGCCAACGACCGGCGCGACGGGGTGGATTTCCCGGCACTCATTGCCGACACGCGTGTGGACCGCAAGCTGTGGTGAAGCGGGACTCACCCCTTCTCTTCGGGGAGCGCCCCGGCGGGTTGCCCGTGCATTTGGTCGGCGGCCCCTTCGTGTTGCGCGGCGAACCGGCGGAACGGGTAGACCAGTTGCCCCACGAGCGTTTCCGGCGGCGGGTAGTGGTTCACCCCGAACCGCTCGGGCTCGCGCCGCGGGAGGTGCGCGGTGCCGAACAGCAGGTCCCAGATCGGGAAGATGCCCGCGAAGTTCTTGTCGAGCCCTTCGGGGTCCTTCGTGTGGTGCCACCGGTGGTACAGCGGGCTCACCAGCACCCACCGGAACGGGCCGTAGCTCCAGTTCAGGTTCGAGTGCAGCACGATCACGAAGAACACCAGGACCGGGACCACGAGCAGTACGGCCTTAATCGACAGGCCCAAGAGCACGACCGGCACCGTTTGGCACAGCCGGGTGATGAAGTCGTTCACGGGGTGCATCCGGGCCGACGCGAGCCAGTTCATCTGCTCGGGGCTGTGGTGGATCGCGTGGAACCGCCACGCGCGCGACACGTGGAACCACCGGTGCGTCCAGTAGTCCACGAAGTCCGCGATCACGAGCATTTCAAACGCCTGGAGCCAGAGCGGCTGGCGCCCGAGCGGTCCGAACCCGTCCAGGATGCTCTCGTCCACCGGCCAACCGAGGGCCAGGCACAGCCCCAGGCCCACGACGCACACCATCATTTTCGAGACGACCTGAATAAACAACGGGTTCGCGAACCAGTACGTGAGGTTCAGCAGGAGCGACCGGCGCGGCACCGCTTGCTGCCGGCGCGCCGGGAACAGGAGTTCCAGCACGATAAACGCGGCCGGCAGAACCACGGCCAACATCAGGAGCGATTCGGTGGACGGGATCGCGCCGACCTGATCGAGCAACTTGAGGACGGTGTCGGGCATATCACCTCGCGGGGTCAAGGGGCATCGACGCAGCGCGGCTCCTGCCGGCGAATCGGTTCCGACCCGACGTGAATCCTAACCGACGGACCGCACCTCGGGAATAGTTGGTAGCCGCATCTTTGGAAACTGTCTGACGGACTCTTTGGTGGCTCGTTGTACCAACCGGAACTCCGTTCTCAGCTTCCCCGCACGGCGCCTTCGGGAGCTGCGGACTCGTTGGCCTTTTCGTTCTGTTCGCTCTCGCCCCGTGAGATTTTGTGAGAACCCGGGTGAAAAAGGCGAGTCACCAACAGACCACTTTCTGTGCCGAGTTGGAAGAAATCGTGAGAGGAGATTTCGGTCCCGGCCCGCTCAAATGAGATATGGGATACGGTCAATTGACTAAAAAGGGCAGGTACGTTGTCGCAAGGGCTGTCCGACAAGGCGCTTGGCGCCGTTGTCGGATGGCAATGGCGCCAGGAGGAGCCGTAACTCGTTACCGGTGTTGGCCTTTTGCTGTGACGGTTCGAGACGCGATTTCTATTGTGCAAATGTGCGGGTATGGCGCGCCCCGGCGGGCGGGTTTAGAACGCGTTCTCCGACACGACCAGCTTCACGCTCGCAACGAGGTCCTTCGTCTTCTCACGGTACTCCGCCATGTGCGGCGCCGCGCCGTGTGCGTACAGGGCCTCGACGCTGGCCCACTTCTCGACCACCGTAACGACGTTCTCGTGCGGGCCGTCCTGAACGGCGATCGTGGTTTTTACGTCCACGGTCGCCTGGTACTCGATGCACCCGGCTTCCGCGCGCACGAGCGGCGTCAACCAGCGGAACACGTCCAAAAAGGGCTGCCGCACGCCGGGCTTCAGGGTGATCGTTGCGATAACGTGAATCATGGTGCGCCTCGGGCTTCGTCAAAGAGGGCCGGTTGCGCCCACGCCGGCTGGAGCGGTTCGGGCACGGCGGCGAGCAACTCGGGACCGTCGGCCGCGGCCGTGTTGACGCGCTCGCTGACCGCGTACCGCTCCAGGCGCTCGACGGGGTACGGTTCGAGTAATGGTAGCAGTTTCGACGGGCGCGACTCGTTCGGGGCGAGCCACGCCCCGAACCGCCCCTCGCTCACGATCGCCGGCATCCGCTCGTGGAAGGGGCGCACCAGTTCGTTCGCCGGCACCGTGAGCAAGGCGACGGTTTCGACGAGCCCGTCCGGCCCCTTCCAGCGGTCCCAGATGCCCGCGTAGGCCAGCACCCCGCCGCCGGCCCGGCGAAAGAAGTACGGCTGCTTCCTCTTGCGGGTGGTCTTCCACTCGAAGAACCCGTTCGCCGGGATCAGGCACCGGCGCCAGCGGAACGGGTCGCGGAACGCGGGCTTCCCGGGCGCGGTCTCGGCGCGCGCGTTCACGAACCCCGTGTGCCTGGGGTTGGTGTTCCAGAACGGGACCAGCCCCCACTTCAGTTCCGCCAGCTCGCGCGCGCCGTTCGCCATACGAACCACGGGCACGTGGGCCGAAGGGGCGACGTTGTACCGCGGCCGGTGCCGCGCCGGGCACCGGCCGGGGGGCAGGCCGAACAGGTCGGCGATTTCGGTATCGGTTGTAGTGATTGTGATGCGTGCGCACATGTCGGGGGGTCTCGCCAAGTGGTAGTGGAAAAGAGTATACCACGCTACGATGACACCCCGATGTCAGTGGGGCGCGCTCAGCCCTTCAGTTCCTTCATGGTGACGGGCTTTTTCTGGTACACGGCTTCGCGCACCAGCAGGCACGCGAGCACCGCGTCGCGCCCGTGTTCGACCGTCGCCACCGGCGCCTTGCGGGTCCTCACGCTGTGGGCGAAGGCTTCGAGCCCGAGGCGCGTGTTGTTGATGGGACCCGTCGCGCTGTGCCCCACTTTGTCGGGCCGGTTCAGCTCCTTCCGATAGGCGATCACGCCCGAATTGAAGTCGATCCCGGCCTTCACGCCGTTGAGGCGCGTGTACTCGTCGTTGAACTCCTTCGTGAACTTCCCGTTCTGCCCGGGCGCCACCCAGGAGTGCAGGATGTTGATGATCGCGCCGTTCTCGTACTCCACGACGGCCGAGTAGTAGTCGTGAACGTCGCGGTCCGGCTGGAAGGTCTTGTAGAGCCCCGTGCGGCCGAGCCCCATCGCCCGGACCGGGAGCCCCTTGCACGCCCAGTTGATCACGTCCCAGTTGTGGCACGCCTGCTCGACCATCCAGTCCCCGCTGCGGGCCTTCTTGCCGAACCAGTCCCCCAGCGGCCCCCACGCATTGGACCACATGATGCGGCCCTCCACGAGGTCGCCGAGTTCGCCCTCGTGGATCAGCTTCATGGGTTCGATGAAGCGCGGGTCGGCGCGGCGCTGGAACCCGATCTGGACGATGAGCTTGCTGGCGTTCGCGGCTTTCACGACCTTGTCACAGTCCTGGGGCGTGAGGCACATCGGCTTCTCGCCGTACAGGTCCTTCCCGGCGGCGATGACATCGAGGTAGAGGGCCGCGTGCAGGTCGCAGGGGAGGGCGGCGATCACCACCTGCACGTCTTTCATTTCGAGCAGCTTTTTCCACTCGGGGACGAGGGCCGGCGCCTTCTGTCCGGCCCCGGTGACGAGCGCCGCGGCGCGCTTCGCGTGCTCGTCCTTGATGTCGCACACCGCGACGACGGTCCCGAGCTTCGCTTCGAGGAAGTTGCGCAGCAGGGCGGTCCCGCGGTTGCCCACCCCGATGAACCCGACGCGCAGGGGATCGGCATCGGCGGCGGAGAGGCGGGCGGCCGCGGCGGAAGCCACGGCGGCGGAGGCGAGAAACGCACGGCGGTTCACGTTCGACATCGGTTCACCCGGAGGTTGAGGAGAGGGCGCCCTAAAATACCATCCGGCGCGGGGCTCGTGTTGCGGTTTCTGGTTGCCCCCGCCCCCTCGCGAACCGACAATTCCGAGGAGCCACCCGCCCCCAGCCCTTAATTGAGGGCCGGGGCGGTTCGTTCGATTTCACCCGGGGCCTCTCTCATGCGAAGCGTGCGTCTGTTGGTGCTGGTGTCGGCGGTCGTGCTGACCGTGTTCGGAACGGTGGCCGCGCTCCAGGAGTACAAGAGCGGGATCGTGTGGCCGGAACCGGCCGTGGTCACGCCCGGCAAGACGGACCGCGAGCCGCCCTCCGACGCGACCGTTTTGTTCGACGGCAAGGACCTTTCGAAGTGGAAGGGCGGGGAGAAGTGGGAAGTGAAGGACGGGTACGCGGTCGTGAAGGGCGGGGACGTCATCACGAAGGACTCGTTCGGTGACTACCAGTTGCACATCGAGTTCGCCACCCCGGAAGAGGTGAAGGGCAACGGCCAGGGGCGCGGCAACAGCGGGGTGTTCCTGGCGAACCGCTACGAGGTGCAGGTGCTCGACTCCTACGGCAACAAGACCTACTTCGACGGCCAATGCGGGAGCCTCTACAAGCAGACCCCGCCGATGGTGAACGTGTGCCGCAAGCCGGGCGAGTGGCAGACCTACGACATCATTTTCACGGCCCCCCGGTTCGACGAGGCGTCGAAAGAGGTGAAGGTGTTGACCCCCGGGTACGTGACGGTGATTCACAACGGGGTGGTGGTGCAGAACCACTTCGAGCTCCAGGGCAACACGAACTTCGACCGCCCGGCGGCCTACCAGAAGCACCCGCTCAAGCAGCCGATCCGGCTCCAGAACCACGGCAACCCGGTGAAGTACCGGAACATCTGGATTCGCGAGATCAAGGCCCTGGTGGGCAAGAAGCCCGAAGGCAAGAAGCCGGAGTAACGCGGGCCGGGGCGCGGTTTTCGCGCGTGGGGCAAAGGGGCCAACCGCGTCGCAACACCGCCGGTTCCACACCAGCGGGTCGGAGGCTGCGCTCCCGAGCGGCCTCTGGCTCGTTCTCGCATTGTTAGGTTGCACGGTACGAGTCTAACCGGGGTGTATCCGCACACGGGTTACGAACGGAAGCACGTTTGGGCGCTTGAGTTCGGTCCGGAAGTCGGGTACAGTGCGTTCCGTGACAGATTGTGTGCGGCGCCATGAGCAGGTTCTCATTGGCGCAATTTGATTCCATGTTCGGCAGCCCGAGGGCGAGAGGAACGCGAAGCACATGACGTTCTTTACCAACCTTTTCTCGCCTGACACCTACGAGACGTTCAGTCGCTCGAACCAAGAGGTTTCTGGGTTTTCAAAGCACCAACATGCTTGGGCGAAGCGAGTTCAGAAGGGCGATCGGTTCGTCTGCTACATGACAAAACTCTCGCGCTGGGTTGGGGTACTTGAAGTGTTGGGGGAGTGCTACCCGGATGAGAGTCCACTCTTTTACCCTGAAGGCGACCCGTACGTCATTCGATTCAAGGTCTGTCCAGTCGTTTGGCTTCCCAAAGACCAAGCGATTCCGATCCGGGAAAAACACATCTGGGACACGCTGTCGTTCACCAAAGGGGTCGAACAGAAATCTGCCGCGTGGACGGGGAAGGTTCGCATCAGCCTGAACAAACTCTCCGATGAAGATGGGCAGTTCCTCCAAAGCCAACTGCTCGCGCAGCAGACAGGCGGGCAGCGATATCCAGTCGATGAGGACGAATACCGTAGGTGGTTGGCGCAGAAGGTTCGCCGCCCCGACAAGGTGGTTCCGGTAACCGTGCCCGCGGACAACGAGGGGGAGGAACCGG
>DASWYH010001046.1:0-8070 GCA_036405095.1 Gemmata sp.
GAAAGTGAAATGATCCTAACTTGGAGCGCGCTGTGAACCGGCTCATCATTGCCGACGAAGCTATGCAGGCGAAGCTCATGCGGGCCGGTGAGCCGGTGATGATCTGTACTGCGGACGGCACCGTTCTGGGCTATTTCACCCCGACCACCCCACCGCAGAAGCTGAACTTGGAGCCGCAGATCAGCGAAGAGGAACTTGCGCGCCGGCTCGCCGATCGTAACGCACCGACATACACGACGGAGGAAATCATCAGCGACCTGAAGGCCCTACGGCGCGGCAACTGAAGCGGCACTGCACCGCGCAACAGAAGGAGAGGCTGTGTACCAAGTACATTGGACGGACGCCGCTCGCGCCGAACTGCGTGCGACCTGGAATGCGGCACTCCCGGGCAATGCCCCGTTGCTCATCTGGGCCGTCACGGACATTGCGTTCCGTCTGGAACGCGACCCAAACAACGAGGGCGAATCGCGCCCGCAGAACACGCGCGTCACGTTCTCGTATCCGCTCGCGGTTCTGTTTCACATCCCGACCGACGCGGCCGTTTGGATCCATTCGGTCTGGCGGCACGGTTAAGAACCGGAACTCACCGCTGCAACTCGCGCTCGACGCGGTCGAGCAGCTCCTTCACCGGCCAGTCGCGGTCACCGATCGCCACGCTCTCGCCCTTCTCGACCCACCCGCGAACCTTCTTCTCCGCGGCAACCGCCGTGCTGTGCGTCTTCGCACCGAAGTGCTTGCTCACCTCGCCGTAGGTCGCGGCCGTGTGCTTCCGGCACAGGTAGATCGCGATCATCCGCGGGTGACTCACCGCCCACGTGCGGGCCTTCGATTGGAGCGTCCCCGCCGCGAGCCGGAGCGTCGAACACACCGCGGCGTCCACGTCCGCGACGGTGACCACCCGCACCGCGTGGCGCAGCAGGTCCCCCAGCGCTTCACGAGCCGTCGCGATGTCCGGGGCGCGGCCGGTGACCTTCGCGTAGTGGCGCACGCTGTTGACCGCGCCTTCGAGTTCGCGCACGTTACCGCGGAGCGTGTTCGCGAGCGTCTTCAGCACGGTGTCCGGGATCGCGGGGCCGGCGCCGCACGACTTCTTACGCAGGATTTCGAGCCGCGTTTCGGGGTCCGGGGGCTGGAGCCCCCACACCGCCCCGCCGAGCAGGCGGTCGAGCAGTTCGGGCATGAGTTCGTCGGCGAGGCGCGGGTGACAGTCGGTCGTCACCACCACCTGCCGGCCGTCGGCAACGAGTGCATCGAACGTGTGAAGGAACTCCTCCTGCGTGGCCTTCTTGGTGGCGAGGAAGTGCAAGTCGTCGAGCAGCAGCGTGGTGCACTCGCGGAACTGGCGCCGGAACTGCGACATCTTCCCGAGGCGCGACGCTTGCACGAAGCGCGTGGTGAACTCTTCTGCGGTGACGTAACACGGGCGCTGGTCCGATTGCTTCTTCAGTCCGAGGTAGATGCCTTCGAGCAGGTGTGTTTTCCCGGTGCCCACGGGGCCGTGAATCACCAGCGGGTTCGCCCCCTGGCCGGGTTCTTCCACCACACTGAGGGCCGACGCATGGGCGACCCGGTTGCACGGCCCCGAAACGAAATCGGCGAGCGATTTCCACCGGCGCCCGGTGCGCTGGGCGCCCAGCGGGCGGGCGAGGGCTTCGGCCTCGGGGTCGGCTTTCTTCGCTTTGGATTTCGGCGGCGAAACGGGATCGCCGAACAGGTCGAATTGCTGTTTGCGCGGGGCCGCAGCGGGTTGCCCGCTCGGTTTCGCGAACGAGCGCTCCGCGGCCCCAGAGTGCGCCACGTGCGCACCCGCCGCCGGGGCTTCGGCGGGCTCGCCCTCGCTCGTGTCCGCAGCAGCGGGCCCGTCTACGACCCACTGTACCGCGACCCCGTCGCCGTACAGTTCGGTGACCGTGGCCCGCACGGTGGCGCCGAAGGTGTGTTCGAGCCATTCCTGCGTGTGCCGGTTGCGGGCCGCCACGACCACCCGCCCGCCGAGCGGAACGAACGTCGTGTGGCCCTGGAACCAGAGCGCGAACCGGGCCGCGCCGATGCGGTCCCGAACCGCGTCCGCGAGCGCAGCGGCCGAAGGAGCCCGGAGCAGGGCCGGGGCGGGCGATTCGTGGGGCACGGTGTCGTGTGTGGCGAGTCGGGGTGGCACAAAAAGATCCCCGGTGCGGTGCGTGAGTCCTTTCAATATCTGCGCCGCGGGCGGGGCGCCTACGGGCTCGAATGTCAGTTGGCCCACACCCGCGCTTCGGCACCTTGGCGCCGCCCGCAGAGTCACGCGCGCCGGGTATGCGCGCAGCAATCGCGCCAGAAGGCGCAATGTGGCGCGGTCGGGCGCGCGCGCCAAAGTTGCGCGGGCAGAATCGTACTTGAACACAAATGGAGTGAAGTTTCACGAGAAGCGGGCGCCAAACACCGGGGCCCGCGTTCAAACCGAACGTGCGAATCCGAACGGGGTCACACCACCGGGCTCGTGGCTCGTTCACCCGTCGGCCACGCCGCGAGCCAGACCCCGCGCCGCTCGTATTCGGTAAACCCGGCGCGCGAGTACAGGCGCACCGCGGGTTCGTTACGAACGTCCACCGAGACGCTCACCCGCTTCGCACCGGCCCGCGCGGCACTGACCAGGGCGAACCCCAGCAACTCGGCTCCGACCCCCCGCCCCCGCGCCGATGGCACCACGCCGATGTACGTCAGGTCCGCGGCGCCGGCGTCTTCGGCACCGACGGCGCACGAAAACAACCCGACGGGTTCGCCGTCGCACCGGGCCGAGAACCACCACCCGAACGCCGGGTACACGAACCCGTCAAGGAGTTCCCGTGGCTCCCGTGTGGCGTTCAGCTCGGGGCAATCAAGAGAACCGTCGTGTGTGGCCAACAGAGCGGCGAGGAACTCGTCCGCGAACGGCGCCGACTCGGCACTGAAGTTCAGCCGCGCGCCCGGCCCGGGCGGCGCCGGCGCGTCCGGGGTCACGTCCCGCCGCAGAAACGCCAGCTCCGTGGTGCGCAGGAACCCGGCCCGCTCCAGCGGCCCCATATGAGCGACCTCGTCGCCATCCGCGAACGCCTGACACACCTTCACGCCGCGCGCGCGGAGCCACTCGCACGCCGCACGCACAACCGCGTCCCCGGCTTCGGGCGAATCTCCCCGGGGGGGGCACGTCACCCCCAGCGCGCCGGGCAGCGCTTGCGCCAGTGCCGCCGCGCACAGGCGCCCGCCGGCGCGAGCCACGAACAACCCCGACTCGGCCCCCACCGAGAGCAGGCGCTCGCGCGAACCGGCCGCGCCGGCGGCGCCGAACAGCAGCCGGCAGGCGGGTAACAGCTCGTGCGGTTTCGCCGGTGATACGTCGAGGGGGCGCATGGGTGAACTCGAACTCAATTTGCCCCGCCGGGGAGGTCGATGAGTACGATTACATCGTAACCCGGGTAAGTCACGGATGGGCTCTTCATTATGGTCGTGCCAACTCCCGCAACGGTTTCTCAAGTGGAAAACGACGTTCGCGTAATCACGGAACCTTCCGTTTATGTTCTGGGCCGCCAGACCGTTGACGAGCCCGAACTCAACCGGTTCCTCGCGGACCACGGTGTGAGTTGGGAGAGCGACAGCGAGGTCGCGGGAGAGGTGCTCACGGAAACGGCCGGGCGCGTCTGTTATATGTCATTTGCGAAGCCGCGCCCCGGCGGGACCAGCGCGTACCTCACGCACATCAAAGAAGTGGGGCACGGGAGCGTGCTCGAACACGCCGTCTGGAACTTGCTCCTCACGGGCGTGTCGCGCTCCCTGACGCACGAACTGGTGCGGCACCGCGCCGGGTTCGGGTTCAGCCAGCTCTCGCAGCGGTACGTGGACGAATCCGTTGCGGAGTACGTGGAACCCGACATCATCGCCCGTGACCCCGAGCTGCACGCAATCTGGCTCGAATCCATGAAGCAGTCGCACGCGGCGTACACGAAGCTCGCCGAAGCGCTGAACGCGAAGCTCGCCGATCCCGCCGCAGCGGCAGCCGCAATGCTCCCGGCGAACCCGGACCGCACCACGCGCCGCAAGGCCGCACGCCAGGCCGCGCGGAGCGTGCTGCCCAACGCGACCGAAACGAAGATCTTCATCACCGCGAACGCGCGGGCGCTGCGGCACTTCCTCGAAATGCGCGGATCGAGCCACGCCGAACCCGAAATCCGCAAGCTCGCGGGCGCGATCCTGGATGTTCTCCAGAAGGACGCCCCCAATCTTTTCAGTGATTATCAAAAGATTATGCTGCCGGACGGCACGTTCGAGCTGGTGACACCGTTCAAGAAGGTGTGACTTTCGCGGTGAGTTTGTCGCGCCGTACAATCTGGCCTCGTGTCGTTCTCCTGCCACACGAGGCACATTGCTATGACTCGCCTGCTGATTCTGGCCCCGCTCGCGGTCACTTTCGCACTCGGGCTGACCGCTCCCGCGCCCCAGGCCCGCGCCGCCGACCCCAAACCGGCCGCCGGGGCCGAAGGGAAAGAGTTCTTCTTCAAGCCGAACGACCGCATCGTGTTCCTCGGCGACAGCATCACCGCGCAGTACCAGTACTCGACTTACATCGAACTGTACCTGACGACCCGGATGCCGAAGGGCCACTTCACGTTCCTCAACGCGGGCATCGGTGGGGACACCGCCAACGGCGGCGCCGGGCGGTTCCGGAACCACGTCCTTGCCGAAAAGCCCACCGCGGTCACCATCAACTTCGGGATGAACGACGGCGGGTACGGCGCGTTCAACCCGCAGGGGAACAAGCTGTTCGTCGAGAAGACGAACGCGATGCTCGACATGGCCGACAAAGCCGGGGTGCGCGTCGCGCTGCTCTCGCCCAACGCCGTGGACCGGCGCAACAAGAGCAACGGCAAGCAGTACCTCGAAACCCAGAAGCAGTTCTACGCGCCGCTCAAGGAGATCGCCGCACAGCACAAGGCGAGCTTCGTCGATCAGTACGCGACCACCCGCGCCGCGACCGAGCGGATGGAGCGGGACGACCCCGAAACGAAAAAGGCGGTTCCGTACTACGACGGCTTCCACACTGCGCCCCCGGGCGGGTTGCTCATGGCGCACGCCATTCTCACCGGCCTGAACGCGCCGGCGCTCGTGAGTGACGCGACGTTCACGATCGAAGCCGACGGGAAGGCGGCCGGCGGCTCCGAGAAGTGCGCCCTGAGCGAAGGGAAATACGCGGACGGCGCCCTCACGTTCACCCGCACCGATGAAGCGCTGCCGCTGCCGGTCCAGAAGGACTGGCTCCCGATGCTGCCGTACACGAACCAACTCAAAGACCTCAACTGGTACGGGCTGACCGTAAAAGGGCTGAAAGCCGGCGACTACACCGTGAGCATCGACGGAACCGCGGTGGGCACGTTCGCGGCGAAAGACCTGGCCGCGGGCGTGAACCTGGGGAACCTCACCGCCGGGCCGGTGTGGGAGCAGAGCAACAAGGTGCTGCAAGCGATCAACGCGAAGAACACGATCGTCTCCGGACGGTTCTTCGGGGTGGTGATGTTCAACGCCCCGGACTGGCTCGCGGACGTGGCCGCCGAACGCAAACCGGCCGAACTCAAAAAGCGAATGGACAAAATCGACGCCGCACAGGCCGAGGTCTACAAGCTCGCAACACCGGTTGCGCGCAAGTGGGAAGTGAAGCCCGCGAAATAACGGGCCGCGCGGCGCCAAGTTGTGGGGCGCAGCGACCTGATGTTGTTGGGATTCCGAGAGCCCCTCGTGTTCGCCGGGTTCGAGTACCGGCACGCACGAGGGCGCCTGGTTCTGTTAGCGCCACCAGAATCGGCACCTTTGCCCCATCTCTCGATCCATCGTCCGGGGTTCCTTGCGGGGCGTGTGCCTCCGTGTTGTGCGGCCCGCAATTCTCCCCTCCCGCCGCTTGGCCGCACCCCGGGCGCGTCCGTAAACCAATGGCGAACCACGCTGCCGCAAGCGCAGCCGGCACTCCTCCCACGGAAGACCATGAGCGCGAAGTACGTTTACTCGTTCGGCGGCAAAACGGCCGACGGCGACGGCAAGATGAAAGAACTCCTCGGTGGCAAGGGCGCCAACCTGGCCGAGATGTGCAAGATCGACATCCCCGTGCCCCCCGGGTTCACCATCACCACCGAGGTGTGCGCCGCGTACTACGAGCAAGGGAAGAAGATCCCCGAAGCGACCATCCCGCAGATCGACGAGGCGCTCAAGAACGTTGAAGCGATCTTCGGCAAGAAGTTCGGCGACGCGGCCGACCCGCTGCTCGTGTCCGTCCGCTCCGGCGCGGCGCTCTCGATGCCCGGGATGATGAACACCATTCTGAACCTCGGCCTCACGGACGCGAGCGTCGAAGGCGTCGCCAAAAAGACCGGCAACGACCGGTTCGCCTACGACAGCTACCGCCGGCTGATCGACATGTTCGGCTCGACCGCGATGGGCATCGAGCACGAGCACTTCGAGCACGAACTGCACGCGATGAAGGAGGCGAAGGGTGTCAAACTCGACACCGACCTCTCCGCGGACGACCTCAAAGAGCTGGTGAAGCGGTACAAGGCCGTTTACAAGAAGGACGTGGGGGAGGACTTCCCGCAAGACCCGAAGAAACAGTTGATGCTCGCCATCAACGCGGTGTTCAACTCGTGGAATGGCCACAAGGCCATCGAGTACCGCCGCATCGAGCGCATTACCGGCCTGAAGGGTACGGCGGTCAACGTGCAGGCGATGGTATTCGGGAACATGGGCAACACGTCGGGCACCGGCGTGGCCTTCACGCGCGACCCGAACACCGGGGAAGACGTCTTCTACGGCGACTACCTCATCAACGCGCAGGGCGAAGATGTGGTGGCCGGCATCCGCACCCCGGAGCCGATCGCCAAACTGGGCGAAGACATGCCCAAGGTGTACGAGCAACTCGTCGGCATCCGGTCGGCGCTCGAAAAGCACTACAAGGAGATGCAGGACATCGAGTTCACGGTGCAGGAAGGCACCCTGTACATGCTCCAGACCCGGACCGGCAAGCGCACCGGCACCGCGGCCGTGCGCATTGCGGTCGAGATGGTGAAGGAAGGGCTCATCGACGAAACGACGGCCGTCAAGCGCGTCGCGCCGGACAGCCTGAACCACCTGCTCCAGCCGCAGCTCGACCCGAAGTCGAAGGTCGAGGTCGTGGCCCAGGGCATCGCGGCCAGCCCCGGCGGGGCGTCGGGCATCGTGCTGCTGTCGGCCGAAGCCGTGGTCGAGCACGCGGCGAAGAACCCGAACGACTCGATCATGTTGGTGCGGAAGGAAACGTCGCCCGAGGACGTGGCCGGGATGCACCTCGCGAAGGGCATCCTGACCAGCACCGGCGGCAAGGCGAGCCACGCGGCCGTGGTCGCCCGCGGGTGGGGCAAGCCGTGCGTCGTGGGTTGCGAGGCGATGAAGATCGACGAGGCGGCCCAGACCATTGCCATCGCGGGCAAGACCGTGAAGGCCGGCGAGTTCATCACCATCAACGGCACCACCGGTGATGTGATGATCGGTAAGGTGCCCACGGTCGCGCCGTCGATGACGGGTGACTTCGCCACGCTGATGGTGATGGCCGACAAGGTGCGGAAGCTCAAGATCCGCACCAACGCGGACTCCCCCGCCGACGCCGCGAAGGCCCGCGAGTTCGGCGCCGAGGGCATCGGCCTGTGCCGCACCGAGCACATGTTCTTCGGCAAGGACCGCATCGCCGCGGTGCGCGAGATGATCCTCGCGCCGGATGTGGCCGGGCGCGAGAAGGCCCTCGCCAAGATCGAGCCGTTCCAGAAGGCCGACTTCGTCGGGCTGTTCGAGGTGATGGACGGCCTGCCGGTCACCATCCGCCTGCTGGACCCGCCGCTCCACGAGTTCCTCCCGCAGAAGGACAACGTGGCCGGCGCCGAAGAGGTGGCCCGGCAGACCGGCACGACGGTCGAGAAGATCTTCGAGCGGGTGGAAGAGCTGCACGAGATGAACCCGATGATGGGGTTCCGCGGGTGCCGGCTGCCGCTCGTGTTCCCGGAGATCGGGGACATGCAGGTGCGGGCCATCATTGAGGCCGCG
>DASWYH010001047.1:0-1691 GCA_036405095.1 Gemmata sp.
TGTTCGGCCGCGTGTCCGGTCCCGCCGGGGCCGGCGCGAGGCCTTTCCGGGTAGCCACCCCCCGACCTGAGTGGTGGCACGGCCCCGCGCCGACCCCGGCGGCGTGGGGACGAATGGGTGTAGCTCAGCGACGCGCGAGCGTAACGCGGCCGAACAGCGAGCTCAGCAACGCGCGCTCCGCATCCGTGGAGCGCACGCGGCCGAACCTGTCGCTGCAGCGAACGCGCCAAGATCGCTCCAGGGGCGAAACTCGTACGGGGTTCGCGCGTCGCTGAGCTCGCTGTTCGGCCGCGAAAGCCCCAGCCGCGGAGGGTGCGGATGCGGTGGATGGAGTCACGGCGGGAAGATGAGATCGCGGCGTTCGTCCGGTCACTCCGCGACCGCGACAGCCCGTACAAGACCGCCGACCCCCGGCGGGGAGGCGGCTTCCCTAGGCCGTCCTTTCGGTTGACCGCTGACGCCGGGGACGCGGTCGAGGACTGCCTGGCCGAGGTCTGGCGGCGGTTGCTCACGGACGGGCGGTGGTACGCCGACCATTTCCCGTGGGGCCTGCGGGTCGTGGACGACGGGTTCGCGTGGTCGGGGGTCGGGTGGGACGTGCTGAGGTCGGCCGACTCAGACGTAGCCGAGGTCCAGGCCAGAATTGCGGTGGTCGAATTCCGGCTCACCCACCCAACTCTGGCCCCGCCGCCGTACCTCGATGAGGAGTCGGAGGACGATCACGAGCGGCGGGAGTTGCTGCTGGAGTTGGGCGTGTACGAAACAATTCGCCGGGCTGTGAGGCGGCCGGACATCTGGCCACTCTGGCAAGAATTAGTCGCGAACCGTGAGGTGCCGGTGGCCGGCTCGGTTCGGGACGGGTTCGTCGATCTCGGGATCGGTCAACCGGCACCGGGGCCCCTCCCCGAGTACGACCGCCGGTTGCTGGAAGGTCATCCGGATACGCAGAGCGGCTTGTCGCCGTTTCGTCCAATTCAACTAGGTGTGGGCACCTACAACATCGTCACCGGGGTGTACACACCGCCCGCAGCTCCGGAAGCCGAACCCGGCGCTGCACCTGACACCGCCCGCTAGTTTGTGACGCATCGCTCCCTTGGAGGTGGCGGTGCAGGTGAGCTGTTAGTTTGGCAAGCAATCGAAGGAGGGTCCCATGAGTCGGGTTAATTTCGTGTGGGTGTTCGTCGTCGCCGCGAGCCTGAGCTCGCCCGGCTATGCTCAGAATGAAGACGAGGTCAAACGCCTCAAGGGCCAAGTCGAACTCCTCCAAGCGAAGCTCGAGGCGGCCACACTCAAGATCGAGAAGTTAGAAAAGGAACTCACGGCTGCCAAGTCGGGCAATAAGGGGGCCGGCGACAAAGCGGGGCCGATCTACGTCCGGAAGTCAGGGGGCGGCAAGACGGGTGGGGAGACCGAAGTGAAGTTCGTGCTCGAGAAGATTTCCCGCCAGAACGCCAAGGTTACGTTCGACCTCAGTGCCACGCTAACCAAGGGCGATCTCCGCGGTCAGCCGATCCAGTTCGGGTTCTACATCGGCACCGATCAAGATGGAAATCGGCACGAAGGGCGCGTCAACCTCGGGCGACAGAAGGGGAACTTCGGGGTAAAAATCTCCCCCGCGCTCAACGAGGCGACCCCGTTCTCCGTTCCGATCGAGTTGCCCGCTTCGGTGAAGTCGTTCCGGAAGCTCCAGT
>DASWYH010001048.1:0-3508 GCA_036405095.1 Gemmata sp.
GGCGCGGGGCGCGCCATCGAACGGGATACGGGGCCGGTGCCCCGGGCCTCACGGGTCCGGGGCACGTGGCCACAGCGGGTTCGATTCCCGCCGGCCCCGCTCAGAAGCGACACCACCGACCCCGGCACGGCTGCCGCGCACCCCGGAGACCGGCCGTGATCAGGCTCTTGAGCTGCGCCGACAGCGCGCCCCCGTACGCCCGCCGGCACCGGCGCGGCACCCTCGGGCACTCGATCGAGCTGCTCGCGCTCCAGACGAAGCGCGAGGAACTGGGCCTCGCGCCGCTACGGGCGTTCGATCCGGGCGACCCGCCCGGTTCCGATGAAGCCGCGGCCGACGAGGCGGTGTGGGCGCTCAACGACCAGGTCACGCTCGGGCCGGTCGAGCCCGGCCCGGACGGCTTCGACGACGACGACGGCGACGACGACGAGGGCGGCAACTGGCTCGACGAGGACTGGCGCGACGACGACACCGTGCCCGAGCCGACGCCGCTCGCGCCCGCGGACCCTAAAGCCCGCTTCGAATGGCCCGCACCCGCTCCCCAGGAGGAACCCGACATGGTGATGCCCGCCCCCGGCCCCGAATCCCCGCACCCCGGTGCCGGGCGCTCGACGAGCGACCCCGCGTTCCTGGCCGAGCTCGCCACCATCGCGCACGCGGCCCACCGCAGTGCGGCGCACGTGGCGGCGTGCCGGTGCCCCCAGTGCGCCCTGCTCCTGGCCCAGGCCCGGGTGGGCGCGTTCATGGTGAGCGAGACCCTCCGGGCCGCGCTCACCGGGGACCGGTCGAAGCTGGACGCGGTGCTCGCGCTGGTGACCGGGCTCGCGGCCGAGCGGCCCGGGGGCTGAGTCGGTCGGCCCCGCTGCGCCAACCGGCCGAGCGGCCCGGAACGATCCGGGTGGGATGCGGGTTCGAGTCCCGCGCGGGGCCCTGTCACCAATCCGGAGGGAGAGGGAGCATGTCAACCGAACTGGCACGGATCGAGTTCACGGCCGACCAGGTGGACCTCATCAAGAGGACCATCTGCGTCGGCACAACCAACGACGAACTGGCGCTGTTCCTGCACCAGTGCCGGCGCACCGGGCTCGATCCGTTCGCCCGGCAGATCCACGCGGTCAAGCGCAAGAGCAAGGACGAGTCGGGCGACTACGTGGAGAAGCTGTCGATCCAAATTGGGATCGACGGGTTCCGCCTGATCGCCCAGCGGAGCGGCGAGTACGGGGGCCAGGTGGGCCCGTTCTGGTGCGGGAAGGACGGGGCCTGGCGGGACGTGTGGCTGGCCGAGGAGCCGCCGGCGGCGGCCAAGGTCGGCGTCCTGCGGCGCGGGTTCAGCGAGCCGGTCTGGGCCGTGGCCCGGTACGCCAGCTACGTGCAGACGCGGGCGATCTGGAAGAACCGCGAAAAGGTCGGCGAGGAGCCGAACCGCATGTGGGCGGCGATGCCCGATGTGATGCTCGCCAAGTGCGCCGAGTCGCTCGCGCTCCGGAAGGCCTTTCCCGCCGAACTGTCCGGGCTGTACTCGACCGAGGAGATGGACCAGGCCGAGCCCGAAGCCGAGCCGGCGCGAGCCCGGCCTCAAGAGCCGCGACAGCTCCCGGCGAGCGGCCCCACGGTCGAAGGGTTCGCCCGGGAGATCGCGGCCGCGCCGACGCTCGACGCGCTCAAGGAGGTCGTCACGCGGCTCAACGCGGTCATCAAGGAGAGGCTCCCCAAAGGCGCCGGTGAGATCCTCACCCCGCTCATCGCCGAACGGAAGGCGGCTCTCGCCGTGCCGCCCGCCCCCGTGCCACAGGAGGGTGAGCAGAGCCCGGACCCTACGACCGCGGCAACGGGACCGACCCCGACGGCAACTGCGTCTCCTGTGGCCGCCCCGCCGCCCGCTGCGAATGCACCTGCACCGACTAATGCGGCACCGAAAGCCATGCCCGCGGCCGAGCGCCGAACCACGCCCGGTGACGCGATCCGCGCGCTGCTCGCGCTGATGCACGAGCTCGGGGTCTCGTGGCCCGAGGTCCGGGACCGGGCCGAGGGCCCGGGCGCCGAGCTCGCCGCGGCGTGCGCGATCTTCGGCACCGAGGGCATGCCCGTCACCGATCTGACCCTGACCCAGCGGAACCGGCTCCGCACCGAGCTGGAAGATCGCGTCGCGAAGAAGCGGGACCGGGCCGCGAAGCGCGAGGCCAACAAGGCGGCCCGCGGGGCCGAGAAAGTGGGTGCCGCATGATCCGCTCCGTCGGTCACGCCGACTGGCAGGTGCTCCGCGCCCTGGCGCGGGCCACCGGCCCCCTGTCCGGCCGCGCGCTGCGGCTCACCCCGAACCGCCGCACCGCGGACGGCACGTTCCTCGGCGCCCTGGTGGGCGCGGGGCTGATCGAGCCGACCGGGGACCCGGTCCCCGAAGCGGTCCGGGTCCCCGGGAGCCAGCGGCCGGCGGAGCCCGTCCCGTTTCGCACCCTTTATCAGCTCACCGAGCGGGGCCGGCACGCGGCCGAGTACGGGGAGTACGAGTACGACTTCGACGCGGCCCGGAAGGCGGCCCGAGAGGCGGTGCCGGCGTGAGCGAGCCAGCGCAGCACACGCCGATCCCGTGGCGAACGGAGTACGGGTTCATCGGAACCGAGCGCCGGCTGTTCGTCGTCGCGCCCGGAATGGATGGGCTTCTGCCGGCGAGTGACGCGGACGCGGAATTGATCGTGCGCGCCGTCAACAGTCACGCGGAGCTGCTCGCGCTTTGCGAGGAGTCCGTCCGCTTCGCTGCGGCGTTGTGCGGCAACAAGATCACGACAACCAAAGTTGGTCGGGAAAAAGCGGGCGACGTTTTCACCCGCCTCAAGGCCGCCGTCGCGAAGGCGAAAGGCGATCCCACATGAACCGCCTGAACCTGAACCAGGGCTCGCCCGAGTGGCTGGCGTGGCGCCGCGAGGGCCTCGGGGGCTCGGACATCGCCGCCATCCTGGGCCTCTCGCCCTACGAGGACGCGACCCGCCAGAGCGTGTTCGATGCCAAGGTCCACGGGACCGAGCGGGACCCCAACTTCGCGATGCGCCGGGGCACGCTGATGGAGCCCGAGGCCCGGCTCGCGTACATGACCCGGACCCGCTGCACGGCCCCGCCGGTGTGTGTGGAGATGGCCGGGTGCCCGTGGGCGCGGGTGTCGCTCGACGGGCTCGCGGACAACGGGGCCGTGATCCCGAGCCAGCGTGAGGAGTGGGTCCTCGAGCTCAAGTGCCCGGGGTGGGCGACCCACGACCTGGCGCTCGCGGGGATCGTCGCCGAGCACTTCGAGGTGCAGTGCCAGTGGCAGATGCTCGTGACGGGCATCCAACGGTGCGACTTCGCCAGCTTCAACCCGGGCAAGCGGTTCACTCCGGGCAACGCACCGGACTTTGATACCTGGAAGCAGCGCCCGCCGGCGCAGCGGCCCCCGATGCCGGCGGAGTGGCTCGCGGTGCTCCCCGTGCCCCCGGACCCGGACCGCCAGGCGTGGATCCTCGCAGAGGCCGGGAAG
>DASWYH010001049.1:0-3487 GCA_036405095.1 Gemmata sp.
TCGTACCCGTCCATCCCGGGCATGTGGATGTCGCAAACGATCAAGTCGAACGGCCCCTCACAGGCGGCATCGAGCCCGGACCGGCCGTCGGCGGCGGTCCGGGGGGCGTAGCCGAACGCGGTTAAAAGATAGCTCATTAACTCCAGGTTCGCCGGGTTGTCTTCGATCAGGAGAATGCGCGCGGACACGGGTTAGCTCCCCCCGAGGGTCAGGGTGAACGTGCTCCCCCGGCCGTACTCGCTGGTGAACCCGATCCGGCCCCCGAGAAGCTCCGCCAGTTTAGCACTAAGATGCAGCCCCAGGCCGGTCCCCTCGTGCCGCCGCTTCCCGGTCGCCTCGACCTGGGTGAACGCCTGGAACAATTTCGTCTGGTCCTCAACCTTGATACCGATCCCGGTGTCCCGCACGACGAATGCAATTTCCGCGCCCCCAGCGGCAGCCGGCACAACATCCAGGGAGACGCCGCCGGTCTCCGTGAACTTGATGGCGTTGTTGACCAAATTCAGGAGGATCTGGCTGAGCGCCCGGCGGTCGGCCCGAACGGCGAGTTCGCCCGGCGGCAGGTGGACCTCGAACCGCAGTCCCTTCGCCTCGGCCAGCGGGCGCAGGGCCGTGGCGACTTCCTGAACGAGCCCCTGGCAGTTGAGCGGCTCGGGGTGCAGGGCCACCTTCCCGGACTCGATCTTGGCCAGGTCGAGCAGATCGTTGATCAGTGAGAGCAGGTGCCGCGCGCTGGTCTGGACGGTGCGGAGCTGCTTCTCCTGGTCCGCGGTCAGCGGCCCCGGCAGCTTCATTAGCAGCGTCCCGGTGAACCCGAGGATGGCGTTCAGAGGGGTCCGCAGCTCGTGGCTCATGGTGGCCAGGAAGTGGTCCTTCGCCCGGCTCGCTTTCTCCAGCTCGACGTTCTTTTCTTGCAGCGCGCGTTCGACCCGTTTCCGATCGGTGATATCCCGGATGGAGCTACTGACGAGCACCCCGTCCTCGGTCTCCAGCGGGCTGAGGCTGATCTCGACGGGGAACTCTGTTCCGTCCTTGCGGAGCCCGTACAGGTCGATCCCGGCACCCATCGGCCGGACCCGCGGGGCGCGGAAGAAGCGCTCCCGGTACTCCGGGTGGTTCGCCCGGAACCGCTCCGGGACGAGTGCCTCGATGAGCTGACCGAGCAGCTCGCCACGGGTGTACCCGAACAGGTGCTCCGTTTGCGTGTTGACGAGGACGATTTCCCCGCTCCGGTTGACGATCACCATCGCGTCCGGGGCGGATTCGAGCAGCGCGCGGAACTTGGCCTCGGCCTTCTTGCGCTGGGCCACGTCCCGGACGGCACAGATGACGTACCGCTCCGCCCCGGCCGCGAGCGGGCTGAGGCTGATCTCGACCGGGAACTCGGTCCCGTCCTTGCGGAGCCCATACAGCTCCCTCCCCTCGCCCATCGAGCGGACCCGCGGTTCGAGCCCGTAACCGGTCCGGAGGTCGGGGTGGTTGGAGCGAAACCGTTCCGGAATGAGGGCCTCGACCGGCCGCCCGAGCAACTCGGCACGAGTGTAGCCAAAGAGCCGCTCGGCCTGGGCGTTAACCAGCGCGACCCGGCCCCCCACGTCCACCAGGAGGAAGGCGTCCGGAGCGAACTCCAACAGGCCACGAAAGTTCTGCTCCGCCAAGGCATCAAGGGGGTCTCCCCCGCAGGGGCCAGAGGGGTTCGGCAGCATGGTGACCTCGGGTGGGGCACGAGCCGGGCGCGCCGCCGAAATGGCGGCACGAGCCGAATTGGTGAGATCGGTGCCCCACTCGCGCGCCCCCGAAACCGCCCCGACCAGCAGGTGCGCGGGAGCGGCTCTCCCCGATATTTAACCGGCACCTCGGGTCACCGGCAACCACTTCTTAACGAATCTCAAACCGAAAAGAACAAAAACGCATACGAAACAATGCCGGAACACGCAAAACTCGCCACCGCGGCGCCCCCGACTCAACCCGGCGCGGGTGCGGCGGCATCGGGCGCCCCATCGATCTCGTACAGCGCGAGCCCGCGCCGCGCCGCGGCGGGGTAGGTCACGGCGAGCGCGTCCAGAAAGCGCTCGGTGCCGCGCCAGAACGGGAATCCGCCCAGCCGCTTCGGACCGGCCGCGCTCACCGGCGGCAGCCGCACCTCGCCGCACAGGTCCGCCGGGAGGGGCGCAGCGGCCCAGAACGATGCGGCGCCCGCCGGGAGCGGTTCGGGAGCGGCCACCGGTTCCGGCACGGGGCCGGGGAGTTGTGCCGGTGCCCCAGGAGCCGCGAGCCGCCCGCACACCATCTCGCGATCCGCCCCGCGCAACCGGAACAGCAGGAACGGGTCGCGGTCGAACTCCTCACCGAGCAGGTAGTACACCGCCGCGATGTGCTTGCACGGGTTCGAGTAGTCCGGGCACGAGCACTCCGTCGTGATCTCCTTCAGGGCCTTCGGGAACAACGACAGACCGGCCCCTGTGAACGCCGTCTCGATGTCCTGCGGCATCTCGCCGGCCAGCAGCTTCGCCACGAACCCGGCCTGGGCGCTCAGCTCCGCGATCAGCTTCGTCCAGTCCTTTTCCGCCAGCTTCGGAACTTCGATGGTCACTGAATACGGCTGGGGCCGGGAGCCCTGCACCTTCGCCGTGACCTTGCCCGGCGCGACGGTGATCGAGGTCACCTGTCCGCCGCGGGCATACGAGCGCCCGCGCTGGAGCCGGCTCCCGATGTTGAACCCCTCCAGGACGGCGATCCACCGCTTCGCCCACCACGACTTGCCGAACGCACCGGTCTTCGACTGCGCCTTGATGCCGCCCTTCACGGCCTTGGGGCGGGACTTCGGGTAGAAATCGCGGAACCACACGGGTCAGTCCTCCACGGCGCCGGGTCGGAGCGCGAGCACCTCGCGCAACTGGTCGTCCCCCAACTCGGTCAGCAGCGCCTCGCCGGTGCCGACCACCTGCGCGGCCACGCCCCGCTTGTGGGTGAGCATCTCGTCGATCTTCTCCTCCAGTGTACCCGAACACACGAAGGCATGAACCTGTACCGTTCGCGTTTGCCCGATGCGGAACGCGCGGTCGGTGGCCTGCGCCTCGACGGCCGGGTTCCACCACCGGTCGAAATGGAACACGTGCGTCGCGGCGGTGAGGTTGAGGCCCGTACCCCCCGCCTTGAGCGACAGCAGGAACACGGGCGGCCCGTCGGCCGACTGGAACCGCGCCACCATCGCGTCGCGCTGTTTGCGCGAGGTGCCGCCGTGCAAGAAGAGTACCTCGCGGGCGAACGTCTCTTGCAGGTGCCGGCGGATGATGTCACCCATCTCGGTGAACTGCGTGAACACGAGCGCCTTGTCGCCGGTGTCGAGGAGTTCCTCAAGCATCTCCGTGAGCCGGGCCAGCTTGCCCGAGCGGTTCGGGATCGCGGACCGGTCGCCCAGGAACTGCGCGGGGTGGTTGCAAATCTGTTTCAGCTTCGAGAGCGCCCCGAGAACCATGCCCTTTCG
>DASWYH010001050.1:0-6979 GCA_036405095.1 Gemmata sp.
GCGTGTAAAGCCCGAGTCCGCGGACCCCAGAACTAAACGGCCCGGCGCGGACCCGAGTGGCGGGTACGCGCCGGGGCGAATAAAGAAACTTTGGGCGTGCCAAGGGGACGGGATGCCGTCGCGCCCGCAGTCGCCACTCTCACGCGGGCGGGACCGGCTATGGTGTTTGCGGAACAGCCTTCGGACGCGCTGCGCCAGGCGCTCCGGTTGCTCGCCGAGGGCGACAGCGACGCGGCCGAAGCGGTCGCCCGGAAGGCCGCCGTGGCCGCGAAGGCGCGGCACGGTTCCGGCTCCCCGCCGCTCGCGGCGGCCTACGCCGACCTCGCGCGCCTGCACCTCAAGATGGGCGAGTTCAATAAGGCCGCGGCCGAGTTCCAGCACGCCAGTAAGGGGCCGCTCCCGGCCGACCCGGCGGCCCGGCGCGAGCGGCTCGGGTTCATGTACGGGTTCGCCGACGCGCTGCTCGGCCTGAAGCGGTTCGAGGAGGCCGAGAAGGTGCTGAAGCAGTGTGCCGCGTTCGCGCGGAACCTGTTCGGCCCGACCGCGCCGCAAGCCGCCGCTTCGGACCTCGCTCTCGCCGACGGGCTGCTGAAGGCGGGCAAACCGGCCGACGCGCTCCAGGTCGCCCAGGGCGCCTACGACGCGCTCTGGCAGCTCGGCGACGGGCTGATTACGGTCGCCGTTCCGGTCCGCGCGGAGGCGCTGAAGGCCGCCGGGAGGGCCGACAACCCGTTCGCGGACCTCCCGGACCTCCCGGACGAGCTGGTCGGTAAGGCGGTCGCCGAGGTGGTCGCCCGGGCCGGAGCCGGGGACCCGGTTCACGTTCGCGCAGTCCTGGCCGAGTTGCTCCAGTTCGCCGACGCGCAGTACGGCGACGGCCACGCGGTCACGTGTGACGTGCTGGCCGCGATCGCCCACCACGAGGCCCGACAGGGCGCCCGCGCCGACGCGCCCGCGCGCCGGGCCGCGGTCCGGCGGTCCGTGTGGTCGTACACGGTGCGCCGGCTGCCGGGCGGGCTGCTCGCGAACCTGGAGGTCGGGTTCGAGCCGGACGGCACGATCCACCTGGTTCCGCACGTGAGCCGCGAACCGGACGTGCGCGAGGCCGAGCAGCTCGAAACGGTTCTCACCCAGGCCGTTGACGACCTGTACGCGCGCCCGACGGCCCGCGCCTGAGCGCGAGCGGGGCCGCGACCCGATCCGGCAACCGAAGCGGCACACCCGGGAACCGCCCGCCGGCCACGGGCCGCTCGAACTGACCACAACTCTGCGGAGGCTCCCATGCGGCTGGTTCTCTCACTGGCGGCGGCCCTCTGTGCCGCGCCGCTCGCCGGCGCGCAGGACCCACCGGCGCCGGCCCCGCGGCGGCTCCTGTTCGTCCACGCCGGCGGCTACCTGTACCTGAACCCGCTCACGAGCCGGGCGCCCGAGGGGCCGGACCGCGCCCGCGACGCGGCCGAACGGCTCGCCGCGGCCCTCCACGTCCCCACCGCCCGCGACAACGATCAGCTGTTCGTGCTCGCGGACACGACCGCCACCGATCCGCACCCGCCCACGAAGGGCGCGCTCGCCCGCGCACTGGACGGGTTCTGTGCCACCACGCGCGAGCAGGACCGCGTGGCGATCTACTTCGGCGCGCACGCGGTCGAAAGGGACGGGAAAGCGTTCGTCGTGCCGCTGGATGGCGACCCCGATGCCCCGGACACGCTCGTTCCCGTTGCGGACGTGTACGCGAAGCTGAAGGAGCTGAAGGCCGCGCAGAAGGTCGTGATCTGGGACGTGTGCCGGTCCAACCCGGACCGCGTGCGCGGGCGCCGCGACGGCGGCCCGATGTCCGAGCCGCTGTTCAAAGCGCTGATGAGCCCGCCGGACGGTGTGGAGGTGCTGGTGAGCTGCTCGCCCGGCGAGCGCGGGCTGGAACTCACCGTGCCCCGCGGCCCGGCGGCCCTGTTCGCGGGTAGCGTCTATTTAGACGCGCTGCGCCAGGCCGGGGCCGACGATTTCGCCAAGGGCGCCCCCGGCGACGCGATCCCCGTTGCGGCGTGGAACAAGGCCGCGGGTAAGACGGTCGCGATTGTGGCCGACGCGGTCCGCGCCAAGCAGACGTCCGCCGCGGCGGGCGCGGCACCGAAGCACCCGGCCGCGTTCGACCCGAAGGCGCCCCCCGCGAAGCGGTTCGCGCTGCTCGCCCCCCCGGCTGTCGCGCCCGAGGTGAAATCGGTTCTCGACGAACTCGCGCTGCCTCCCATTTTGGACGAAGACCCCGCGCAGGTCGGTTACGGGCCGTTGGCCGCGGACGCGATGAAGAAGTACGCGCCCGACGTAACGCTCGATGAGATCGCCAAGAGCGCGGACAAGTACCCGTTGCGCGTCGCGGCGCTCCGCGCGCTCCAGGCGGTGCGCGACGTGTGGCCCCAGGGCGGGAAAGAGGCGAAGGTGCTTGCGCCGTTGCTGGCCCCCGTTACGGAGAAGACCAAAAAGGCGATCAGCGACGCCCAGCTCCCGCTCGCGGAGGCGCTGCTGAAACTGGAGAACGAACTGGACGCGCTCCAGACCGCGGCCCCGCACCGCGAGAAGGAAACGAAGCGGTGGCAGGCGCACTACGATTACACGCTGGCCGAGGTGCGGCTCCGGCTGGTGGTGCTCAACGAGTACAACCTGCTGCTCGCCCGGGTGCGCACGGAAACGCTTCCGGATCTGGCCCCCGGCGTGCCGGGCTGGCGGCTCGTGAGCGGCGAAAAGCTGACGAGCCGCCGGGAGATACGGGATCTGTACGAAACCGCGCAGGCAGGGTTCACGAAGGTCGCGGCCGACTACAAGGGGACGCCGTGGGAAGCGCTGGCGAAGCGGTCGCGTGCCACCGCGCCAGGGCTGCGGTGGGTTCCGCTCCCACCGCCGAAGGGCGAAAAGTGAGCGCCGGCCCGGGCGGCGCCGATGGTGCCGCGCTTCGGACGCGCCGCGACCGCCGCAGGAGTTTCGAGTAACCCGTCAATCGCAAAGATTGCCCGTCCGTCGCCCAGGCGAGCGCCTTCTTCTTGTTTCAAGTCCCGTACTTCCAAATCGGGGGGAGGCGCATGTGTTCCACCTCTCCCCCCGCCGAGCGGGGGAGAGGTGAAGCAAGCCGGCACGCCGCGCACCCACAGACCGCGCTGCCAGCTTGGAACGATTGAAAAAGCGCCGCTTGTGGCCGTGTCGGTGCTATCGGCCCCAAGCCCACCCCCCATTCGCCTGCCGGTCTGGTCAGTCTCCCCCCACCACTCAGACTGGTCTCCCTATCACTTCTTCTCTCTTAAGAGAGAGAGAAGACATATGAGGGGGGCGGTAAAAATTACCGATCATCCAGTCCAGACCAGTCTGACCAGTCTTTTCAGGGTATACCCCCCAGCGTGCAAATGGAGCAGGCTGGCACCGGCGGCGCTCCGCGAACCGAAACGCGCCCGAGTCGCGCTCACACCAGCGCCGGCGACGTGGTCCGATCTCATTCGTTCGTGAACCGGTTTGTTTGCACCGAGCGCCGCACGATTGTGGGGCGGTTTGGTGGCCGGCGCGTGCGGTTCGGGAGCCCAGGAGCCTCGAAGGTTACGATTACACAACCGATCTGCGATTGCCGAAGTGAAGCCGATCGCACTGGGTTACTCCCGTGGGCGACCACTGGCACGAGCCGTTCGACTCACTGCGACGGGTTCGCCGGTGTCGCGGCGCGGTGCTTCCCGTAGTCTCAAGTGGTCAGTCGCCAGTGTTCTGTGAGGCGAACCGATGAGAAGCACGCACCGGGATCGGAAGGGCACCCGGGCCGGCTTCACTCCCGACCGACCACGGATTACTGACCACTTGAAACTACCGGGTTCGGTATCAGCCGCGAGAGCGGGATGCCGACGAGCAGCGTCGCGAGGCTGAGCAGCCCCGGCCCGCGGCTCGCGTCGTCGAGCAGCGCGGCGGCGACCGTTACCCCGGTGAAGATCAGGAACGCGAGCGGCGGCAGGGGGTACAGCGGCATACGGTACGGGTGCGGCAGGTCGGCCCGCCGGCGCAGCGGGAACACACTCGCGACCGTTAATCCGGTTAACGCAACCAGCCCGACCGAGGCGTAACCGAGCAGTTCCAGAAACGAACCCGCCCACACCATCGCGGCCGACGCCAGCGCCAGCGTCAGCGTCGCCGGGACGGGGGTCCGGCGGGTCGCGTGGAGCCGCCCGGCGAACCGTGGGAACACGCCGTCGTGGGCCATCGCAAACGCCACCCGCGGCCCGGTCAGGACGAACGCGCTGACGGTCGCGATCAGGCACAACCCCAGGGCCACCGCGACCACCCGCGCCACCGCTGCGCCGAACAGCGCGCGCGCCGCGAGTTCCGCCACGGGCCGCACCTCCTCCTTCGACAGCGCCGCCGTGACGGCCGGGTCCAGGGCGTACACGAACGCGAGGTTCACCAGGAGGTAGAGCGCGACGACCGTGAGCGTTCCACCCACGAGGGCACGCGGGAGCGTGCGGGCCGGGTCGCGGATCTCGCCGGCCAGGTAGCCGGCGCCGTTCCACCCGGCATACGAGTAGCCGACGTACACCAGCCCGAGCGCGAGTGCCGGCCACTGCTTCGCGACCGGCCACGTGGTAGCGGACAGGTGGCCCCAGTCCCCGCGGCCGAACAGGACGCCGCCGACCGCGAGCGCGAGCAGCACGGCGGCGGTCACCACGGTTGCGGCCACCTGCAACCCGGAGCTGTGCCGGTGCCCGAGCGCGTGAATCACCCCGACCACGAGAATAAGAGCGCTCGCGCCGAACGGGACGACTCGTGCCGCCGCCCACGCCGGGAGGGCTTCGGCGATGTGGACGTTGTACGGGGCGACGAGGTGCGTCAGCGCCAGGTGCGAAACAACGGCGATCGGTGCCGCGAAGCCGAGTACGACCGTGGCCCACCCGGAGACGAACCCGGCCCCGCGCCCGAACGCGGCGCGGACGAACACGTAATCGCCGCCGGCGCGGGGCAGCGTGGTGGCCAGTTCGGCGACGGTGAGCGCGCCGCACAGGGCCAGGGCGCCGCCGATCGCCCACAGCGCGAGCACCGCGCCCGGGTTGCCGGTTTCCTGGAGGAGCGTGCCCGAGGTGGTGAGGATGCCGGCCCCGATCATGCTGCCGACGACGGCGAAGTGCCCGGCCCAGTAGCCGAACCGCCGGACCTCGCCCGGTTCGGGTGCTGTGGTGGTCTGCTCCTCGGTCACGGTCACTCCTTCCACGCCGCAGCGGGCGCAATGATGCGTTCGTGAGAGCGTGGCGTGCGTCCGCGTTTACCGCAACCCCACTTGGCTGCAACGCGACGGTGCCCGGTGAGCGGACCGGTCGTTTCAAGTGGTCCGTATTCCGTGATCAGGAGGGAGTGAAGCCGGTTCCGTGGGGACTTCCAATCTCGGGCCTGCTTCTCGTCTGTTCCCCTCACTGACCACTGAGGACTGAGCACTTGAAACGACTGGGACGGTCCCGGTGAACGCGGAGCCCGGCGGGAGAGGATCAGGGAGCGCTCGCGAGGAACGCGCGGGCCATCGGCGCGTATTCGGCTTCGGCGGCCGTGGCTTGTTGCAGCGCGCGGTTCACGTTTGCCAGTTTGGTAGCGAATGCGGGCGCCCCTGTCAGCGCGATTCGGTCGCGCAGGAGCGTGCGCGCTCTCAGGAGGTTTCTGAGGCTGTCGAGGCGCCGGCTTCGTGCTTCTTTCAGTTCCGAACGGTTCAGACCGAGTAGCCGGATCGTCGTCTTCCCGGCGAGCGAATCGCCCACCACAACGGCCCGCTCTTGGCGGAACGTGATGTGGGCGCGGGGGTCGGTTAAAGCGGGGTTGATGAGCAGCGGCTCCTCGCCGTCAAGTCGGTCCGTGGGCGTGCGGGCGCGCAGGCGCCCCACCCGCAGTGGGAAATGGTTCTGCTTGAACTGTTCGTTGCACAGCTGACAGCAGAAGAGCAGGTTGTCCCACGTGTACGCGAGCCAGTAGTACCCCGGGCGCTTCAGGGTGTCCCCTTTGCGTTGCTTGTAACCCGCTTTCGGGCGGAAGTGCTCGATCGCGCCGTATGTGACGTGGCGGATCAGCGATTCGCAGAACGCGCACTTCTTTTTTTGGCTCTCGATGAGGGCGCTTTTGACCTGCGGATGGGCGTAAATGCTC
Organism: Gemmata sp.; assembly: GCA_036405095.1. GTDB lineage: Bacteria > Planctomycetota > Planctomycetia > Gemmatales > Gemmataceae > Gemmata. The sequence goes on from DASWYH010001050.1 coordinate 6,148, forward strand.
TTGTCGAAGTCGAACGTCTTGGCGCCGGTTCGGTAATCGGCCGGCGCGGCGTCGTGCTCGGTGCAATGCGTCTGAGTGTCCGCCGTCCCGCGCGAGAGCAGGACCGCGGGCACCGTTGTGGGCTTACCAACGAGGATCATGACGCCGGTTTCCGCTCCTTCGTTAACGCATCAAGCGCCTGCCGGATCGCGTCCCGTTCGTTACGCTCCTGCGCCGTTTCGCCGAACGGTAAGCTCTCGACCAACTCGTTCAACTCGCCCAGCCGCCGCTTCTCGGTCGCGTTCAGTTTCGACTTCTCCAGCAGCTTCTGGCGCTCGGACATGAGGGCTTCGAGGTGCGGCGGGCGGGCCGTTTCCAGTCCGAACAGGTCGCTCGTGAGGATCTGGTCGATGCGCCAGTTGCGGATGTTGTCCACCTCGTTGTCGATGACGACGTGGTCGCCCTCGCGGCGCAGCACCGCGAGGTTCGCGTCGGCCGCGGCTTGCGCAACCAGAGGGCTGTGCGCGGTGGCGATGGACTGCGTGTTCGGGAACCGCTCCCGGAGGAACCCCATCAGCTTCCGCTGCCACCGGGGGTGCAGGTGGAGGTCGATTTCATCGACCAGCACCACCGCGGGCTCGTGGAGCGGGTTGGCGCTGTCGGGGGAGCGCTCGGCCATGCGGTTCGCGAGGCCCGCGACCCAGGTAATGAGCGTCTGGTAACCGTACCCGAGCTGACGGAGCGGCACCCACCCGTAGGGCGTTTTGAACTCGACCCGCGGACGCGGTTGCAGACCGCTCACGGTGGTGAACCGAATGTCTTCGATGTCGGGCAAGATGTTCAGCAACAGTTC
>DASWYH010001051.1:0-2384 GCA_036405095.1 Gemmata sp.
GGCGGCGTGACGTCCGGAACGGGCGTCACACCCCCTTGGGCACGGCCCAGTGGTTCGGACGGTACTTTCGGCGCACCAGGGCGTTCGCGTCCGGGCTGTTGGTGACCGCCTCCTTGACGGGGTCGAACTCAATGGCCTTGCGGAGCCGGGTGCTGATGTTGGCGAGGTGGCAGATGCCCGCGGAGACGTGCCCCACGGCCGCCGGCGCGGCAAGCGGCTCGCCCCTCAGGCACGCGTCGATGAAGTTCTGGTGGTGCGCCGGGAGATCGACCCCCCCTTTCATTTCTTCGATCAGCTTGTTACGCGCGCCGAACAGCTGCCATCCGATCGTGTGGCCGATGGTGAGCACCCCTTTTGTGCCGTAAAATGCGTTCCCGTTTTCGTAGCCCTCCTGCACGTAGGGCGACCAGATGCGCTGCTCGAATACGAACTGCCGGGGCCGGGTCCCGCCGTTGCCCGCGTCGTACTCGCACACCACGTACTGCGTATCGGGCCACTCCTGATCGTCGTCGAAGAAGAGCTTGCCGCCGAGTGCGGCGACCCGGTTGGGCAGCGCGTCCAGTTTCATGCCCCACGCGCCGACGTCGATGTTGTGGACCCCGTCGTTGCCGATGTCGCCGGCGCCGTAGTCGGTGAAGAACCGCCACGCGCCGGGAACGCGGTTGCTGTAGAACGGGGCCTCCGGTGCCGGACCTTGCCACAGGGCGAAGTCGAGGTGCGCCGGCGGGGCGGTCGGCTTCACCTTGCCGAGGGGCCGCCGCAACTGGCTGTTCCACGCCTTCGCGGCCAGCACCTCGCCGATCGCGCCGTCGTGGATCCGCTTCATCGCCTCCTGAACGGTTTTCGTGCTGCGGGCCTGGGTGCCGACCTGAATGTTCACCTTGTTGCGCGCGGCAGCGGCGACCAGGAGCCGGCCCTCGCGGATGTTGTGCGCGCACGGCTTCTCGACGTACACGTGCTTGCCGCGGTCCGCCGCGAGGATCGCACCGGGCGCGTGCCAGTGGTCGGGCGTCGCCATCCAGACCGCGTGAACGCCCTTGTCGTCGAACACCTTCCGCATGTCCTTTTCGGCCCTCACCGCGTGCCCGGCGGCGGTCGCGATCTTGGCCGCGTCCGCGAGCCGCCTTTCGTCCGCGTCGCACACGTACGCGATGCGGAGCTGTTTGTGCCGGGCGAGAAGGTTGAGGTGGTTCTTTCCCATCCCGCCGCACCCGACGAGCGCGACGGTGAGCGCCTCGGGCGCGGCGGCGGAGGCACCGTTCAGAGAAGCTAGCGCGACCGCGCCCGTGGCGGAAGATTTGAGGAACGTTCGGCGGGTACTCATGGCGGGCCTCCGAAGGAGAGGGTAAGATTCACCGTCGCCGGGCGCGAGCAAACTGGGCCGGTCGTGCGGTTCGTCGGCCCGCGCCTCCGGGCGCGGGGCTGGTCCGGGGCGAAACGCGCTCGCGCCGCGGGTCCGGGATACCGAAAACGACTGCACCGACCGCAACCACTCACGACGCAATCCTATGCTGTACAGCGCCGTCTCTTCCAGCGATGCCGGTATCCGGGCCGCGTCGAGCTACCTCGACGTGACGAGCAACAACATCGCGAACTCGAACACGCCCGGGTACAAGACGGGCCAAATTACGTTCCAGGATCTGCTCTACACGACGATCGACCCGGCGGCCGCCACGGTCCCCGGGATCACGCCCCCGGGCAGCACCCAGGTCGGTTCGGGCGCGCTGGTCGATTCGATCTCCGGGCTGTTCACCCAGGGGTCGCTGGTCGCGTCCAACGGGCGGTTCGATCTCGCCATCAGCGGCGAGGGGTTTTTCGCGGTCACGCTCCCCGACGGCACGACCGGGTACACGCGGGCCGGCAACTTCGTCACCGACAACACCGGGCAGTTGGTCACGCCCCAAGGCTATCGGCTGGTCGGCAACATCGTCGTCCCGGCGGGCACCGTGTCCATCTCGGTCGGCCCCGACGGCACGGTGACCGCGGTGGACCCGAACGGCGGCGCCCAGGTCATCGGTCAGGTCACACTGACCCGGTTCGTGAACGCGGGCGGGCTGTCCCGGTTCGGCGACAACGTTTTCACGGAGACCGCGGCCTCCGGAGCGGCGGTCTCCGGTGCCCCGAACACGAACGGCCTCGGCACCGTCACGAACGGGTCGCTGGAACAGTCGAACGTGGACCTGCCGAGCGAACTGGTGAACCTCATCATCGCGCAACAGGCGTTCCGGTACAACACCCAAACGCTCCAAGTTGAGAGCCAGGTGCTCCAGACCACGGCCGACTTGATCCAGTAGCCGCGGGCGCGCCACTTCGGAAGGGGAGCGGGTAGCTTTGAGTCGGCCGCGTGAGCGCGCCCGACCGATCCAAAATGTGCAAAAGCACCT